>CANJDA010000133.1 GCA_947472705.1 Flavobacteriaceae bacterium | reverse complement strand
TGCATGAAGAAAGCAGGTGAAATGGGATTTCTTAGCGTAGCCGTTCCTGAAGCTTATGGCGGGATGGGAATGGGATTTGTCGACACATGCTTGGTATGTGATTATATATCAGGTGCTACAGGTTCATTTTCAACAGCATTTGGAGCTCATACCGGAATAGGAACAATGCCAATTACTTTATACGGAAAGGAAGAACAAAAACAAAAATACGTACCAAAACTTGCTTCAGGCGAATGGTTTGGAGCCTATTGTTTAACCGAACCCGGTGCAGGCTCTGATGCCAACTCTGGAAAAACCAAAGCCGTTTTATCGGAAGATGGTACCCATTATAAAATCACAGGAGGCAAAATGTGGATATCCAATGCCGGATTCTGCTCTTTATTTATAGTATTTGCCCGTATAGAAGATGATAAAAACATTACTGGTTTTATAGTAGAAAATGATCCAAGTAATGGAATCTCAATGAACGAAGAAGAGCATAAGTTAGGAATTCGTGCTTCCTCTACTCGTCAAGTATTTTTTAATGAAACCAAAGTTCCGATTGAAAATATGTGAGCGGGTCGCGGAGAAGGATTCAAAATAGCTATGAATGCATTGAATGTAGGTAGAATCAAATTGGCTGCAGCCTGCTTAGATGCGCAACGTAGAGTGACTACCAATGCCGTGCATTATGCTAATGAAAGAATCCAATTCAATGTTCCAATTTCAAGTTTTGGCGCTATTCGTTACAAATTAGCTGAAATGGCTACGTCTGCCTATGCTGGAGAAAGTGCTACTTACAGAGCTGCCAAAGACATTGAAACTCGAATCAAATTGCGCGAAGCCGAAGGGGCTAGCCATCAGGAAGCCGAATTAAAAGGAGTGGAAGAATTTGCCATCGAATGCTCTATATTAAAAGTAGCCGTATCTGAAGATGTTCAAAACTGTGCCGATGAAGGTATCCAAATTCTAGGAGGAATGGGGTTTTCAGAAGACACCCCTATGGAAAGTGCTTGGCGCGATGCTCGTATATCACGTATTTATGAAGGTACAAACGAAATAAACAGAATGCTTTCAGTGGGAATGTTAATTAAAAAGGCGATGAAAGGTCATGTCGATTTATTAGGTCCAGCTATGAAAGTACAGGAAGAATTAATGGGCATCCCGTCTTTTGAGACCCCTGATTATTCCGAACTATTCTCGGAAGAAAAAGAAATGATTGCCAAATTAAAGAAAGCCTTCTTAATGGTGGCCGGAGCAGCAGTGCAGAAATATGGAATGGATTTAGATCATCACCAGCAATTGTTAATGGCCGCAGCCGATATGTTAATTGAAATCTATATTTCGGAAAGCACCATCCTCAGAACCGAAAAGCTAGCTAAAAAACAAGGGGAAACCAAAGTAACAGAGCAAATTGCCATGGCTAAGCTATACTTATACAAAGCTGTTGATGTGGTAACTTTGAGAGGAAAAGAAAGTATTATTTCTTTTGCCGAAGGCGATGAACAACGTATGATGCTTATGGGCTTACGTCGTTTTACCAAATATACCAACATGCCTAATATTGTAGGCCTAAGAGAAACTATTACTACCAAATTGGTGACTGAAAATAGTTATTGCTTCTAAATTTTAGTTTTGTTAATTGTTTGAAGGACCATCCGATACTTTCGGGTGGTTTTTTATATTACCTTATTTAAGAAAAAGTATTAAAAAAAACCGTAAGACATAACTTATTTATTATTATTTTTCATCATTTTTTAAGGATATAAACTACAATTTAAGCTGTTTTATTAACAGTTTTAGATTTAATGTTAATAAAGTTTATTAGTTTAGTCCGCGCTATGATTCCAAATATCCTACTATTATGAAAAAGTTAGCACTCTTCTTGTTTTTATTTTTTTCCTCATTAATTATCGGTAAAACTCGTTATACAGCTTCGGTTGATACGATTTGGTATGATTGTGATTATAAAATCACTTCAAAGGAAAATGCGGCGATATACAAAATACGTCCCTATGTAATTAAAGACCGCTACATTCATGTGTATTACAACAAGCTTACCAACAAAAACAGTCTGATATCTTATAGTTTAGATTTATATGATACACAGCTTGAGGGCAAGCGTACGTATTACTTTGATAATGGCACAGTCAATTATGTGATCAATTATAAGAACAATGTCAAAGAAGGCCCTTATGTAGAATACTATGATGGTACGAAAGTATACATACAGGGTGAGTTTCATCAAAATAAGAAAGACGGTGCTTTTATTATTAAGAATAAAGATGGCTCCATCTTTGGTAAAGAATACTGGACTAATGGGGTAAAATCAAATAAGCCTCCTAAAATGAAGTCTCCTGTAAATAAAGCAGTAGTAGATAGGTAGTAATACTATTTATTTATCATTATAAAACAAAAGTGCTGTATGAATACAGCACTTTTGTTTTATAAATTAATTGGTTAAAATACCTAATATGCTAGTAAATCCAATAAAGTTTTTTCAAATCGATCTTTTGGCAAGTACTGATCTTCCAAAGCTTTTACAAAGGGAATAGCCGTTTCTAGACTACCAACTCTGCGCACAGGTGCATCGAGATGCTCAAAACATTGCTCCATTATCATCGCTGAAATATCACTAGCAACTCCACCAAACAAAGTGTCCTCTTGTAGAATAATTACTTTATTGGTTTTCTTAACTGAAGTTAGTATGGCTTCGGTATCGAGAGGTTGTAAACTACGTAGGTCTAATAAGTCCGCACTAATTTCAGGATGTTTTGCTAAAGTATCTAACGCCCAATGCACTCCAGCTCCAAAAGAAATGATGGTCACTTGAGTTCCTTCTTTCAAAAGTGCTGCTTTCCCAAAAGGTATAGTATAATAATCCATTGGCACATCTTGGTAAACCGAACGATACAACTGTTTGTGCTCAAAATACATCACCGGATTTGGGTCATTGATGGCTGTATTCAACAAACCCTTAGCATCATATGGAAATGCTGGATAGACTACTTTCAATCCAGGTGTTTTAGTAAACCAAGCCTCATTAGTCTGTGAGTGAAAAGGGCCCGCTTGTGTACCACCACCACAAGGCATACGCACTACCACATCGGCTTTTTCATTCCAACGGTAATGTTGTTTGGCTAAAAGATTAACTATTGGATTGAAACCTGTGGAAACGAAATCAGCAAATTGCATTTCGACTACTGCTTTGTGTCCGTTAATAGACAAACCATTAGCTGCAGAAACTACAGCGCTTTCACAGATAGGTGTATTACGAACTCTTTCTTTTCCAAATTGGGCTACAAAGCCATCCGTAATTTTAAATGCTCCACCATATTCTGCTATATCTTGTCCCATTATAACCAAGTTCTCATGACGCTCCATAGACTGACGTAAGGCATTCGATATGGCATCTACCACACGGATATTCTCTACTGTATCACCATGAGTAATGGTTTCAAACTCGTAAGGTTCATACATATCAGCAAGCTCTTCGGCTAAGTCAGCAATACACTCTGGCTCAACTTGTGTAATTGCCCAATGCTCATCGATTTCTGCTTTAATAGAAGCCTTCATTTTTTCATCTTCTGCTTCGGAAAGCACACTTATTTGAAGCAAATACTCTCTATAGTTAGAAATTGGATCTTTTATAGTCCACATGTCCATTAGTTCTTGCGGGACATATTTAGTACCACTTGCCTCTTCATGACCTCGCATTCGAAAAGTTTTGAACTCCAATAAAACAGGTCGAGGATTATCAACCATTGACGCTTTTAACTCGGCAATTTTAGTATAAACCTCTAAAATATTATTACCATCTATGATATGACTTTCCATTCCATACCCCACGCCTTTATCGGCTAGGTTCTCACAACGGTATTGCTCATTGGTTGGAGTAGACAAACCATACCCATTATTTTCAATAACAAACAATACAGGTAGTTCCCATACAGCAGCTATGTTTAACGCTTCGTGAAAATCACCTTCAGAAGTAGCACCTTCACCGGTGAATACGGCAGTGACTTTTCCGTTCTTTTTGAGTTTATTGGCTAAAGCAATTCCATCAGCAACACCCATTTGTGGACCCAAATGCGATATCATACCTACGATGTTGAACTCTTGTGTACCAAAGTGAAACGAGCGGTCTCTGCCTTTGGTAAATCCCGTTTTCTTTCCTTGCCATTGCGAAAATAAGCGGTGTAACGGAATGTCTCTTCCGGTAAAAACACCTAAGTTTCTATGCATAGGTAAGATGTATTCGTCTTTATCTAAGGCTGCAGTAATACCCACAGAGATAGCTTCCTGCCCAATACCTGAGAACCATTTAGACACTTTGCCTTGACGCAATAAGATCAGCATCTTCTCCTCTATCAGTCTAGGTTTAAGCAGTCTTTTATATAAATCCAACAATTGGATATTGGATAACTCTTTTCTATCGAAATTCATGTTTGCTTGTTGTATTTTAAAGTCGCCCAAAAGTACTAAAAAGTGTTTAGTTAATACTCAAGTTGAAAACAGAAAAAAGAGAAAAGAATAAAGAAATTATCTAATTCATTATCATTGAATAAAAAGGGAAACCAATTACACTAATTGTTAATAACTTTGAAATTTTATATATAAATATTCGCTACATTTGTAGTTATGGTTGGAATTTTTCCAATTTAAGTTATTAACAAAAAAGTTTTAGTATGCAACAAATTCCAAGTGTTGACTTACGTGATTTCCTGTCGGATGATCCGGCACGTAAACAAAAATTTGTAAATGAAATCGGAAGAGCTTATGAAGACATTGGCTTCGTAGCGTTAAAAGGTCATTTTTTAGATGACAAATTGGTTGGAGATTTATATTCAGAAGTGCGTAACTTCTTTACTCTCCCTCTGGAAACCAAAGAAAAATACGAAATACCAGGCATTGGTGGACAACGTGGTTATGTTTCTTTTGGTAAAGAACATGCCAAAGGACGTTCTGCTGGTGACTTGAAAGAGTTTTGGCATTTTGGTCAATACGTTAGCAAAGGTTCAAAATACGCTCATGAATATCCAGACAATGTAGAAGTTGATGAATTGCCACACTTCAATGAAGTAGGTAAAGAAGCCTACAGAATGTTAGAAAAAACAGGTGTTTATGTTTTAAGAGCTTTGGCACTTTATATTGGTTTAGACGAGTTTTATTTTGATAACTACATCAAAGATGGTAACAGTATCTTGAGACCTATCCATTACCCACCAATTACCGATGAGCCTAAAGACGGAGCCGTTCGTGCTGCCGCTCATGGTGATATCAATTTAATTACACTTTTGATGGGAGCACAAGGAAAAGGATTGCAAGTACAAAATCATAATGGAGATTGGATTGATGCTATGGCTCAACCTGACGAATTGATGATTAATGTTGGTGATATGCTTTCGCGTCACACCAACAATAAATTGAAATCTACTATTCACCAAGTGGTTAATCCACCAAGAGAGTTATGGGGAACATCACGTTTTTCTATTCCTTTTTTTATGCATCCAGTTAGTGATATGCCATTAAATTGTATAGAGAAGTGTATTGATGCTAACAATCCGAAAGGATTTGAGGACATCACGGCAGGTGAATACCTAGATGAAAGACTTGTAGAACTAGGATTAAAGAAAAAGTAAAGGTTAATTCAATAATTTCATTAAAGACATTGAGTTTTACACTTAATGTCTTTTTTGGTTTTTTATAAAGTATTATGGACTTACAAGATCAATTAAAAAAACTCTTTCCTGACCATCAAGAATCTAATGAACCTATAGAAAAGGTAACAGAAAACCATGAACTCTTTATTCAAAAGGAGCCCATGATTTGTAAATATGAAAAACGAAAAGGAAAAGCCACCACTATCATTGAAGGTTATGAAGGTAGTGATGAAGATTTTAAAGTATTAGCCAAAGAAATAAAGACAAAACTTAGCGTTGGTGGCACTTTTAAAGACGGAGCCATCATCATTCAAGGTGATTATCGCGATAAAATAATGAACATCCTAAAGGATAAAGGTTTTAAAACCAAACGTGTTGGTGGCTGATAATTTGACCAAC
>CANJDA010000132.1 GCA_947472705.1 Flavobacteriaceae bacterium | reverse complement strand
GGTAAAGTTAGAACTTCCAAAGAACAAGCCGAATATTTAGCTTCATTAGCAGCAACGTATCCAATCATTTCAATCGAAGACGGTATGTATGAAGACGATTGGGAAGGCTGGAAATACTTAACCGAATTAATAGGAAACAAAACCCAACTAGTAGGAGACGATTTATTTGTTACCAATGTAGAGCGTTTGTCTCGTGGTATCAAAGAAGGAATCGCCAATTCTATTTTGGTAAAAGTAAACCAAATAGGTACATTAACCGAAACCATTGCTGCCGTAAACATGGCACACAATGCGGGTTATACTTCAGTAATGTCACACCGCTCAGGAGAAACCGAAGATAATACTATTGCTGATTTAGCGGTTGCCTTAAACTGTGGCCAAATCAAAACTGGTTCAGCTTCGCGCTCGGATCGTATGGCAAAATACAATCAACTGTTACGAATAGAAGAGGAGTTAGGCGATACCGCTTACTTCCCAGGAGTAAGAGCTTTTAAACAGAAGTAATTCTTATTCAAGAATTTAAAAAAACACCTGACAAGTTTCTAAAACCTGTCAGGTGTTTTTTCTTCCATCATTTGTTTATCTCCGATAGCCGTAGATTTTATTGCAAAAAATCATTCACAATTTTATAAAATTCTTCAGGCTGTTCTACTGAAGGCATATGTCCACAATAATTAATGCCTCTTGTTATTGCATTTGGAAACGCTTTTTGATATAACGTCAAAGTTGTTAATCCAATTGGGTCTTGCCATCCAAATATTAGTAATGTTTTGCCTTTATATTTTTTTGCTAAACTACTAACTACATTAAATTTTTCTTTTTCAAGGCTAGACCACATTAAAGCTCCCATTTTGCTATCATAATCTCCATGCATGGCTTGTTTTACAATATCATCTAGTTTGCTTTTATCGAAGCTTAATAAAGACCATCTTAGTTTTCTAATTTCATATGCTGCTTTTTTTGAATCTCTCTTAATATTTGTTGAATCTGACCAATATTTCCATGAAATAGTATCAGACAATTGAAGTCTGTTATTTACATTCTGATTAACAATTGAACTTATTGATACATCAAGTTCCCCGCCTCCAATTAAAATTAAAGACTTCACATTTTGCGGATATTTTTCGGTGTAAGCAGAGGCTAACATGGCTCCCCAAGAATGTCCGCCGCACATACCGAAAACATGAAAGTGTATGCAGATATCGTTATCAACCATTGTAGTGGCGGTCAATTAGAAAACAATCCTTTCACAGGTACACAAACGTATACTAATTTCACAGGAGTATCTTCTCGGATGTTTCCTAGAACAAGTGCCGATTTTTATAAAAATTCTTATGGCTCTTTTGATGAAGGCACTTTTGGGGGCTATCCTGATATGTGTCACCTGTCTCCCAATGTTCAAAATTGGCTTTGGTTGCGAGCAGACGGGGTAGGGAAGTATTATAAAAATACCATGAAATATGACGGTTGGCGTTTTGATTATGTAAAAGGATTCGGCCCATCGGTAGTGAATAATTGGAATGCTAATGTGGGCGGTTTTTCGGTAGGGGAATATTGGGATGCCAATGTAAATACACTAGAATGGTGGGCTAATAGTGCCAACAGTTCTGTTTTTGATTTTGCCTGCTATTACAAAATGCACGATGCCTTTGATGGCAACAATTTAGCCTTGTTAAATGACGACATGATGTGGAAAAGAAACCCATTCAAAGCGGTTACTTTTGTATCCAATCATGATACCAATATCATTTGGAACAAACTTTTAGCCTATGCCTATATCCTAACTTCTGAAGGCTATCCTACTATTTTTTATAGAGATTATGAGGAATGGTTAGACAAAAACAAACTCAACAACCTAATTTGGATTCACAACAACAAAGCTACTGGAACTACTTCTATTTTATATGCCGATAATGATGAATATGTTGCCCGAAGAAATGGTTACAATGGCAATCCAGGATTGATTGTTTATATCAACAATTCTACTTCTTGGCAAGAAAGATGGGTGCCAACCAACTGGTCGAATACGCAAATAAAAGATTTTACAGGAAATTCAGGATGGTATCCTACTACGCAATCTGGGACTTGGGTAAAAATACAATCTCCGCCTAATAGCTATACGGTTTGGTCTCCAAATATCTAAATAGCTTTAAATATTAGTACCCAGAAGTTTTTCTTCATACTATTATTTAAAAAAAACACCTGACAGGTTTCTAAAACGGGTCAGGTGTTCTTTTTATCATTCCACCGGTTTTAAATTATCACTCCACCGCCTTCACATTATCATCCGGGATACGGTCAATCAAATAATTATAAGGGTCGATACCGGCTTTAAAAGGTTCGGCCTTGGTTTTAAAGACAAAGGTGTTGTCTTTTTTAGTAATCTTCAAGCGTTTGTATACCAATGGCTTTCCAAGAACATCAGCTTTGTCGGATTTGCCAAATACCCCTAAATCAATATAATCGGCAATAGGAGTAGGGGTTTCTTTCCCCAAAGCATTAGAACGAAATTTCTCCGAAGTGGTTTTAATCGTTACTTCATATTCAGCCCCCACTTTCTTAGAGGTTACTTTCAAGGCTCGGTTAGAGAACAGGGTGATGTTTTCAAACAAATCGGGGATCAAATAGCTCAAACTATCGGAAGTTACTTTTCTAAACTCGTTTACCGCATCTATAGACGTAGGGAAAGGCGGGTCTTTATACCCAAATTTCTTCACCAAGTTGCTTAAGGCCAAGTTTACGTTTTTCTCGCCTACCATTTCTTTAAAATAATATAGGACCACGCTAGCTTTGTTATAGTGAATGTATTGCTGGTTTTCGGTTTTCATGATAGGGTTTTCGCCTTCAAACTCGGAACTTCTGCCTCGTAAGTAATCATTCATTTCATACTCTAAGAACTTCTTCATTTTGTCTTTGCCATATTCTTTTTCCATCACCATCAGGGCGGAATATTGCGCAAAACCTTCACTCATCATTTCACTGCCTTGCATGTTAGCGCCACACACTTGATGTGCCCAATATTGATGCCCCATTTCGTGTGCTACGACATAAAACACCATATCGATGTCGTCTTTAGTAACATCTCTAAGGTCGGTAATAAACCCTATCCCTTCACTATAAGGCATCGTACCCGGAAAGGCTTGCGCAAAACTAGCATAACGCGGAAACTCTACGATGCGACATTGCTTTTGGTAATAAGGTCCAAAGTTGGTAGTGTAATACTCCAAGGCTTTTTGCATGCTCTTCATCATGTTAGGCACATTAGTAGCATGTTGTTTGTCGTAGTACACTTCTAAGTCAATGCCGTTCCATTTCTTTCTAGCTATTTGATAATTGGCCGAAATAAACGAATAGAAGTTAAGCGCCTTTTGATCTAATTTATAATTGAAATAGGAACGCCCTTTTTCCTCCCACTGTTTTACCAAAGAACCCGGTGCCACCGCCGTTTGTCCTTTTGAGGTACTGATGGTGGTGTTCACGGTTACCCAATCAGAATCACTGCCAATGTAAGTATTCCCTCGGTCAGCCAAATTGTTTTCGTCCAATTTAGGCATACGATTTCGTTTCGGTAATTTGCGTTTAATGCGCAGGTTTTTATCCGAAATTTCGAATTGATCCATATAACCAAACGCCGGCAATATGTCTTTATTGTTAAAGAAGGTTCCGTTTTGGGTAAGTTGGGTAAAACTTACTTCGTTTTCAAAGCCTTTGGTAATGCTCTCCAACTTAATCCCTATTTTAATAGAATCATTAGGAGCTAAGGCTTTGTTTAGCGTATAAATTCTGTAATGCAAGACTTTATCGTTAAGCTTTACTTTCGCATTAGGAAGAGTTAGCGTAATACTATCGGTTAGCAAAGGCATCGTAAAATGCAGTTCGCTAATAGGAGTATTTGATTTGTTTTTGGCCCAAGCTTCTATCGTTGCTGTCATGTTACGCTCTTCGGGCATAATAGCAATGTTGTAATCAAATTTGTAAAAACGGGGTTGCACCAGCTTTTCGTATTTTTTGTATTTCTTCTCGTAGCTTACTTGGTTGTCCTCGGTTTGTTTAGGCGAATCATAGCTGTTTACTATTTTAGTATTATAGAATACCCAACTACCACAAAGCACAAAAGCCAACAAAGCTAGGGCAAGACCCATTTTACTTTTATTAAATTGTCCTCGGGCTTGTTGCCAACGGTGTTTCATATCGCTTTCTTTGCCTCTAATGTAAAAGGCAAGAATAACAAAGCCCAAAAGAATACAAAACAACCCCCAATACAAGTTAAACCAAAACACAGAAGGCACAAAAGGACCAAAGCCATTCATATCCGAATAAGTGTAAGTAGGTTTCGAATTAAAAGAAATCATATTACTACTGATTTCCAATAAGCCCCATACAAAGGAATTCATCACTATAAAAATCACAAAAGCAAAATAAGCGATGTAACGGTTGTTAATCAGGTAATGGAAAAGTAAAGACAGCACCACCATATAGGCATAACTCAATAGTTTTAAGCCCAACAGCGATTTGATGTATACATCCAAGTCATAACGAGTATACCCATGTAGGGTTTGGGCAATAATGCCAATCAAAATCGTAGCCACCAATACTAAAGCCATGGCAAAAATAATAGCCACTACTTTGGAAGCAAATAAACTTACGGTTTGTATAGGTGTAGCATCTTGTATTTCATTTATCTTGGCATCGCGTTCTTTCCAAACCAATACCCCGGTATAAAAGGCAATAAATCCAATCATAAACAACATAAACGAACCGTCAATAATATCAACGATATCATAAGTCACAGGATATTGCACCGCACCATAACGCCCCGAAAAGCTAGTCAGATTGGTTATCAACAAGATCATTCCGATAGAAACAATGATGATAAAAGTAGGGTTCTTAACCACCGCTTTGATTTCAAATTTGGTTAAGCCCATAAAGGTTTTCCAAGAGAACCTCCCTGCTTTAGTAGGAGTAAAGGCCGCATTAGAAAGTATAGTAGGCACCGACTTTTTAACGGCTTTCTCTTTTTTGGCTTTTACATTTTTGGTATTAAAAGAGAAGCGGTAGTACACAAAAAACAGTATGGCAATCATTAGGGCCAACCAAACAACGCGGTTGATTAATAGTTCGCCATGTAAGGTAACGGCATAGTTATTTTTTTCATCTACCGTTAAATACTTAGTCATAATGCTAAAAGGTTTGTCACCAAATGGGTCAAGCAAATTCGCCAACCATTCTTTTTGGATGTCTCTGGTAAAGATGCTAGACACAGCATAAAACACCAATATCAGCATAGAACCAATAAACGAAACGATATTGCTACGGAAGATAATAGCCAAAGAAAACAGCATCACCCCCGAGATAATCACATTAGGAATCCCAAAGTTGAGTATACCAAACAAATGACCACTCCAATTGATAGGACCAAAACGTTCTGGAGGACACATATCAAGCGAAGGAGCTAGTAAAGTACCTAAAATGGCGCCAATTGAAATCCCCAGCAAAGGAATGATTGAAACTATGGCAGCACCTATGAATTTTCCAAAGAAATAATCACGTTTTTTAATAGGAGAGGTAAAGATGAATTGGTACATGCCAGATTGAAAATCTCTATTGGCTGTTGCATTCATAAAGGCAGTAGTCATCAACAAAAAGATAGTGGAGAATGCGCCATAATATTGTTCGATAACATAAGGAGAGTTTTTATGCGTATTACCTACACCGCCTCCTATAGTTACATGTTCAGAAGCTACAGCAAAAAAGACCAATAAGGCATTGATGAATAAAAAGATCCACACCATGGGGGTCTTTAACCAGTATTTGAGTTCGAATCGTATAAATTTCCACATAATAAGTTGCTATATAAAAGTTTATACTAATTCGTTTAATTTGGCAAAGAACACATCTTCTAGGTTTTCTTCGGCCTTGCTAAAACCATCAATAGGCTGCTCCGAAAAAACATGTATCAGCGGATGACCACCCACCAGTTTATTAGAAATCACTTTATACTCTTCTTGGTATTTTGACAGCTCTTGTTTTGGTACTTTCTTCTCC
>CANJDA010000131.1 GCA_947472705.1 Flavobacteriaceae bacterium | reverse complement strand
GTTCGAGCCCCAGTCGGGTCACCAAAAGTCGAACAAATTTTGTTTGACTTTTTTTGTTTATTGGCCACGTGGAGAAATTGGTAGACTCGCCATCTTGAGGGGGTGGTGTTGAAAGACGTGTGGGTTCGAATCCCATCGTGGTCACAAACTTTTTTAAAGTAAGATACTTTTATTTATAAAAAATGAGCCCGATTCTTTACCGAGCTCATTTTTTTATTTTAAATATTTAGTCTTTATTTTATTAAACCTTGTAAGGATGATAGTTGTGTCATATCAATATTTGAACTTTTCAAAATAGATAGCATATTCATAATATTATTTGGATTCATATCATTACCCAAAATTCTGACAACGGCAAAACCATTATCTTTCTTTTTGGCGAATAACACAAACTCGTTTATATGATTCTCATCACCAACAAAACTAACTGAAGCAGCATCTTTCCCTGACCCTATTTTCATCAGTTCGTTATATTCTTTCCCTTTTAAAATTTGAGTTACTTTCTGACTTTCTTCACTATATTCTACCTGATTGTTTTTGTTTGATTTGAACGCTATAATATTCATCTTATCAAATGATGTTAAAGCTGTTTTTTGCTCAGAAGTCAATTTGGTTTGGTCAACATTAATAATACTTGGAGAGATGTCTAAAGCGATAAAATCTTTTTTATCTGAATTCTCTACAAAGTACTTTTGAAGGGTGGGCTCCTTCTGACAACTTGTGAGTAAGAAGTAAGCCAATAGAGCCGCTAAAAGAGTAATTCCTTTCATTATAGGACTTATTTTGATCCTTTAGGACCTTTGTCTTTTGATGCTTTTTTTAAATCATCTCCACCTGGCAATTTCATTTTATCTGTCAAAACTGAAAGTTCATCTAAATCAAAATTCCCAGTTAAAGACATAAGCACTGTTTCTTCTTTTCCGCTACCTTCGATAAACATTAACAGTTCTCTAATTTGTGATTCAGAAGCACCTGATTTCACATAAATTTTTACACTTTTCCCTTTTTCGTTGATATGCATCAATTCGTCTAATGCTGATGACTTGATATACTTGTCGGATACAGCTTTCATTTCATCTCCTTTTTTATCACTTGAAGTAACGAATACTTTCAAATTGTCTAACTTTTTAATAAGATTTACATATTGCTGTGTTTCTTTGTCTTTTACATCCATTTTACTTAACAGTGTAAACATCTTTTTATTGACAATTACTGTGGTAACATCATCTTGGTTGTCAAATTTATCAAAGACCGATTGGGCAAAAAAGGTATTAGCCGTTAGTACAAATACTATACTTAAAATTAATTTCCTCATGATTTCTTAATTTTTTTTATTTAAAAATTTTGTTTTTTGATTGTTGATATTCATTTAAATAGTTCATACTTCCTATGCCTTTATTTACATGTTCTGAGATTAAATCCAATGCTTTTTGGGTTTCTCTGAACGCTACTTCGGGATCATCATAAGTACCAAAATCATTTAGTTTTGGTTGATTATAATGATTGAAAGTAAATAAACTCACACCAAGTAAAACAATTATAGATGCCGCAACTGATAACCAAACTATTCTGGTTTGTTTCTCAGATTTTAATGGAATTGTTGCGTTAAACTGCTCTTGTTTTGCTTGAATGGCATAACCAAATAAAGGTTTGTATTGTTCCAGATGCTGCGCAACATCAGGAGAAGCAAAGTAGTTTTTCAACTCTTTTTCTTCTGCTATAGTGGTTTCTGCCTCGAAGTATTTCTCTATTAATTTTTCTATATTATCCAATGCCATAATGATGTGTTTTTGTCATTGTTTCTCGTATCGTTTTTCTTGCTCTTGAAAGTGCTGTTCGTATAGCCGATTCATTCATATCTAGTATTTTACTAATTTCCACAAACTCCATTTCTTCAATATCTCTCATTTGTACAATTAGCTTTTGTTGTTCTGGGAGGTCGTTCATTATTTTTTCTACCCAATTCCAAGTGTCTCGATCTTCCAATTTTCGTTGCAAACTCGCTTCTCTGTCAGTAAAATTATTATGAACAATTTTCATATTACTAGCACGTTTCGATTTCAATTGGTCTAAACAATAATTTTTGGTCATTGTCATCGCTACAGCTTCTATACTTTTATATTCATCTAAACTTTCATTCTTATTCCACAATTTAACCAAAACTTCTTGGGTTGCATCTTCAGCTTCTTCTGTGCTAACAAGTAATCGCTTCGCCATTCGAAAAAGTTTATCCTGAAATGGATTTACCAATTGCATAAATTGTTTTTGGTTCATTGAAACTACTCTTGGTTAGTGGTTAAAAGTCAAGACGAGCAAATAATTTATTTGTTACAAACAAAAAATAATATAACCATATTCATCTAAACTTAGTAAATTTACGTTTATTTAAATAATACCAAATCATGAAAAAAAACTTGCTTTCGTTGTTATTCTTATTCTCATTGGTAATCCCAATAAGCTGTTCAGATATGGATGACAATCCTGTCCCAGATAGTTTAAAAATTAACGACTTTATTTGGAAAGGAATGAACTTATACTATTTATGGCAAGCGGATGTTCCTGATTTAGCTGATAATCGATTTAATAATCAGAGTGAGTTAAATACTTTTTTGACCAACTATAATGACCCTTTTGATTTGTTTAACCACCTTCGTACCGATGCAACGACTGATCGATTCAGTGTGATTTTTAGCGATTATACTGTTTTAGAAGGCGTGCTTTCAGGTACAACTTTAAATAACGGAATGGATTATGGATTACGCTATAAATCAGGGAGCTCAACGGATATTTATGGTTGGGTAAGATATATTCTTCCTGGGTCTGATGCTGCTACCAAAAATATACAAAGGGGTAATGTGTTTTATGCTATTGATGGAACACCTTTGACAATTGATAATTACAGAACACTTTTAGCCAATGATACCTATACTATAAATTTGGCTGATTATGACAACGGTGCCATTACTCCTAATGGACAATCAATTACTTTAACAAAGAGCAATTTGTCTGAAAACCCAATTTTTATTAATACGGTAATCAATCAAGGCACACACAACATAGGTTATTTGATGTATAACGGATTTTATGCTAGTTATGACACTCAATTGAATGCCGCTTTTGGAAGTTTAATTTCTCAAAATGTAACCGATTTGGTATTGGATTTACGATATAATTCAGGAGGTTCAATTAACTCGGCTACCAAATTGGCCAGCATGATAACCGGACAATTTACAGGACAATTATTTGCCAAACAACAATGGAATGCCAAAGCTCAATCTTATTATGAAAATAATAATCCAAACTCATTATTAAATAAATTTATAGGTGGGCTAAACAGTCTAAATCTTAACAAAGTGTATGTTTTAACAACCAAAGGAACTGCATCAGCAAGTGAATTGGTTATTAACTGTTTGAAACCTTATATTGATGTTATACAAATTGGCGATGTTACCGTTGGGAAAAATGTAGGTTCCATTACGCTATATGACTCCCCTACTTTTGTAAGTAAAACAGACATCAACCCTAATCATAAATACGCCATGCAACCTATAGTATTGAAAATTGTAGATAAATATGGTTTTGGCGATTATACATCCGGCATTACTCCCAATACTTTAATCTCTGAAAACCTCAACAATTTAGGCGTACTAGGACAAGTTGATGAACCCTATTTAAATGAAGCCATCAACCAAATTATAGCCAATGGTAAGCATGTACAAAATTCAGAATTAATTCAAAGAGATTTTACAGATGCTAAGGCAATTAATCCGCTGAGAACAGAAATGTATCTTGATAGAAAATAAGTTTTATGGTAAAAGGCTAACTGTGGGGTTAGCCTTTTACAATTAATTACAAAATTATTGTTAACCCCATCTTGAAATTTCTTCCGCGAGTGGAGTAACCAATATTTTCTACAAATTCTTCGTTAAAAATATTCGTAACTGAACCAAAAATTATTAATCGACTTTTAATAAGTTCGTATTTTGCAGTGGCATTTAATAATTGATAAGAGCCTAGTTTTACTGTTGTAGTAGCAAAGCTAATTCCGTCAAAAAAAGCATCTTTACGAGCATCAAAATATTGGTAACTTACATTAAAAAAGCTTCTTGTTGTTGGCTGAAAATCTAAACCAGCATTTATTTTGTGCTTCGGAATTAATCGATCAAGAGCTTTATCAACTTGTGTGAAAGTATAGTTACTGTTAACTCTAAGTTTAGTAGTTAAATCCAAAGTAAATTCAGTTTCTACTCCTTTAGCCTTACTACTTCCATCTAAATTAATATAATAAGAGTCAAAAGTTATGTTGTCAAAATAAAATCCAAATGAATTCTTCTCATCGCGATAAAATCCAACGGCATTCAATTTTACTTTTTTATTGAACAATTGGGTTTCAAAACCAGCTTCCACCGTTCTATTTTCTTCGGGCATTAAATGGGTATTTCCATATTCTGAATACAATTGGTACAAACTAGGCGTAATATAAGCCGTGCTATAAGACGCCAATACTTTTAAAGTAAAGCTTGTTTTAAAATTATAGGATGGATTAAAATTATACACCAAATGACTTCCATATTCGCTATGAACATTTTGTCTGGCACCCACATTAATATTCAAACCAAATGGTGAAGTATATACCAACGTCACATAAGGATCTATCATATTGAACTTTGTTTTTTCTTTATCCAAGCTGCCATAAGGAGAAGCAGTAGCCATATCGTGAAATTGAAACTCCGTTCCAATAATTAAGAAAAAATTAGTAAAGAAATTAAGTTTGTTGAAGGCATCAGCAATAACGCTTCTTGACTTAAATAATGAATATTGAGTAGCCGAAGTATAACTATCATATTCATAATAATCACGAGTGACTTTATTAAAACTCGAATTCAAATTGAACTCCCCTTTATTGTATTTGAACTTTGGAGCAAAACCAAAACGAAACTGCTCCGAAGTAGTTTTATTGATTTCAGTATCATCAAAACCAGTATTGTCAAAAGCCAAATCGAAATTGTTTTTGATGCGGTCGTAATTTCCAAAAAAGTCCAAGCTGAGTTTTTGTGTTGCTTTGTAACCCAATTTAGCTAATATGTTTTGTCTTGAAAAACTATCTGGTTCATAATTACCCCCCGCAATTTGTGACATCCCTTTAGTCTCTGTACTGTTCAACCCAGCAAAATAATTTATTTTATAATTATTTCCATTCACCGAAAAACCTTGGTTAAAATCTTGTCCTTTATATTTATGATTGTCTGATGTATTATTGGAACCTATATTCACATAGGCATTGCCCTGCATAGTCTTTTTGGATCCTTTTTTCAATGTGATACTAATTATCCCAGTGGCAGCTCCAGTTCCGTATAAGGTGCTGGCGGCTCCTTTCATCACTTCAATTTTTTCTATTTGTTCTACCGGGAGCAATCGCAAATCATACTCCAAACTAATTCCCGAAGCATCGGTAACCGGAATACCATCTATTAAAATTAAGATTTGACGATTTTTACCTCCCCTGATGTAATATCCAAGGTTTTTACCATTGGCAGATTGGTTTCCGTTAATTTCAACTCCTGCAATTTGTGATAAAACTGTCGCCAAGTTTTGACCCGACTTTTTTTCTAAATCCATAGCTGAAATCACCTCAATGACTTTTCCTGATTTTTCTTTGTTCTGTTCAAATTTGGTGTCCGACACTACTACTTCACTAAGTTCATTTATCGAAACTACTTTGACTTTGTCAACAAAATCATATTTTGTTTTTAAAGAATCTTTCTCTTGAGCATAACCACAAGAAGTTAGCATAGCCAAAATAGCCATAGCTTTTACTGATTTTTTCATTTTTTAAATTCAACAATAATTTTACTAATCGTGGGAGAAAAGCATAGAATTTACCCATACCCAAACCTTTTGTCCCGAAAGTTTGTTACTCTGATGAATAAGGCAGGTCTCCTGGCTTGCGTCTTGTTGTTTACCTTCCCAAGTTAAACTCAGTGGTATTGTAGTTAACAACAAGCTTAATAGCTTACAGTTGCGGGAACAGCTTTGGATTTAAACCAAATTCCCTTTTAATGCGAT
>CANJDA010000130.1 GCA_947472705.1 Flavobacteriaceae bacterium | reverse complement strand
TTTATTTTTTACACACACACTCTCAACTATAGTGTTACTTGATTTTTCTTGTTTTTCAGAAGTAAAAATAGTAATTAAACCGCCAAATAAGAGTTCACCACCACGAATCAAGTTTGTGACATCAGATTGGGAAGAAGCAATAGTTGGTAATAAAATAAACATTACCAATACCGATTTTAATTTCAACGTAGTGTTGTTGATTGAGATAGGATTCATAATAAAGCAGGATTAAAAAGTTAGTGTAACCGTCTAGCATAATGAATCTTTTTTTAATTATTAATAGTGTAAAGTTCCACCAACAAAATGCAAATTCCAAATAGTAAACTTTTAAAATTGATAAGTATTCTTTTAAATTTTAGAAGTTTTATTATTTTTAAAATGCTATATAATAAAATAAGAATTATCTCGTTATAGAATAGATACTTATGGATAAAAAAATAACTTTTATCATGTTGAAATTCTAACCAACCTAAACTAATTAATTTATGACTACTGGAACTAAAATTCGCCATCTCAGAGAGAAAAAAAGATTGTCACAGGAAGAATTAGTACACCTTGTTGGTGTGAGTCAGGTCACTATAGGAAATTGGGAACAAGGCAAAAGTATCAAACATGAATACATCAAAAGATTAGCTGATGCTCTTGGGGCTCAGACTGACTATCTATTGGAAGAAAAAGCGAATGCCATGGTTAGTTTTAATTCGGAAATTGCAACTTCAGAGAAAGGAATTGAAATCTTTATTAAAACACCCAATGCTTTTTTTGAAGATTTAAATAGAAAAATGGATTTTATCATCAATAAATTTGATGGATCTAAGTAATATTAAGGTCAATTAAGTCTAAATCAACGCTTTCCAAAAAGCCACTTTTTTTGTTAAAAAAAAAGTAAAACTTTTGATTTTATCGACCAACGGTAACTGCAATATTTTATATTTGTTGGCTCAACTTTTTCAAATGGAATTAAAACTCAACAGACCAATTTGCTTCTTCGATCTTGAAACTACAGGTATTGATGTTGCTAAAGATAGAATTGTAGAAATCTCAATTTTTAAAGTCTATCCTAATGGCAATAAAGAAAGTAAAACCTGGTTAGTGAATCCTACTATTCCCATTCCGCCACAATCTACAGCAGTTCATGGGATTACGTACGAAAAGGTAGCCAATGAGCCAACGTTTAAAGAATTGGCCGGTCAAATACATACCATGATTAAAGATTCAGATTTAGCCGGATTTAATTCGGATAGATTTGACATTCCCTTATTAGCTGAGGAACTTTTACGCGCTGAAGTAGATTTTGACATGAAAAATAGAGTTTCAGTAGATGTACAAACCATTTTCCATAAAAAAGAAGAAAGAACTTTAAGCGCTGCCTATAAATTTTATTGTAATAAAATTTTGGAAAATGCCCATTCAGCCGAAGCAGATACCATGGCTACATATGAAATTCTGAAAGCGCAACTTGATCGTTATACCGATTTAGATAATGATATGAAAACACTTTCTGAATTTACAACAAGAAAAAAGTCGGTTGATTTTGCTGGCTTCATAGCTTTAAATGAAGACGGTCAAGAAATTTTCACATTTGGTAAACACAAAGGAGCTTTAATTGATGAAGTATTAGATAAAGAACCAGGTTATTTTGGTTGGATTCAAAATGCAGAGTTCCCATTATATACCAAGAAAGTTTTGACTGGAATAAAACTAAGAAAGTTAAACACTAAAAAATAAGTAAATAGTATTTGTAGTATTATGAAAACTAAGCTAATTACTAATTATTCAAAAGCATGAAGTTAATTTGTATCGGGAGAAATTATGTCAATCACATTAAGGAACTCCATAATGAGCGTCCCGATGAACCTGTAATTTTTTTAAAACCAGACACTGCTATTTTACCCAAAAAGACACCCTTTGTAATTCCCGATTTCAGTAACGAAATTCAACATGAAGTAGAGATTTTGGTTAAAATAAACAAAGTGGGTAAATATATTGACACCAAGTTTGCACATAAGTATTATGACGAAATAGGATTAGGAATTGATTTTACAGCAAGAGATTTGCAAAATAAACTAAAAGAAAAAGGCTTGCCGTGGGAAAAAGCAAAAGCTTTTGACGGTTCAGCGATTATTGGTGACTTTCTTCCGAAAAATAATTTTCTTTCGATGGAAAATATTAACTTTGAATTAAGCAAAAACGGACAAATTGTTCAAAAAGGAAATACCAGCCACATGCTGTGGAAAATTGATGAAATCATATCCTATGTTTCGCAATATTTCACACTCAAAAAAGGAGATATCCTATTTACAGGAACACCAGAAGGAGTAGCTAAAGTAGCGCCAAACGATGTTTTAGAAGGATTTATAGAAAATAAAAGAGTATTAAGATTACACATTAAATAATGGCAATAAACTACAACCTCGCAAAAGTTTACGCACTTTCAGACAATGACTCTGAATTTGTTATGCAAATCATCACTTTGTTCATAACTGAAGTACCTCAGGACATGGTGCAAATCGATTTAGGCATCAAAACCAAAGATCACAAACTGGCTTATGCCTACGCTCACAAAATAAAACCAACCTTGGATTTATTAGGAATGTCAGTAGCCTTTGAAGAAATTCTCCAAGTAGAAGCATGGACAAAAAGAGAAGGAAAACGTAAAGAAATAGTAGATACTTTTGAAAGTATTCAAAATCAAGTCGATAAAGCAGTAAAAGAAATCAAAAAAGATTTCGAAATATAAAATGAGAAGAGAATGGTTCGGGAGTTATCGGTAATGGTAGTTCCCGTTTTCCGCTCTACAAGGTGCCGCTCCAACCGGGGCTATTAAGGATTCCGTTTTAATAACTGTTAAAAATCTAATATTTAGTGAAGGCAACAATAGTCACAATTGGCGATGAAATTCTCATCGGCCAAATCGTAGATACTAACTCTGGTTATATTGCCAAAGCTTTAGATAGAATTGGAGTGCAAACTCATGAAATGCTATCCATTTCCGATGACAAAAAGCACATCCTGAAAACATTTTCAGCGCTACAGAATAAAGTGGATTTGGTTATAATAACAGGTGGACTAGGTCCAACAAAAGATGATATTACCAAGAAAACATTCTGCGAATACTTTGACGATACTTTAGTTGTAAATCAAGAGGTTTTAGACCATGTAACAGCAATAATTGAAGGTTTTTACAAACGCCCTATTTCACAATTAAACCGTGATCAAGCCTTAGTTCCATCGAAATGTGAAGTGCTTTTTAACAAAATGGGAACAGCTCCAGGGATGTGGATGAAAAAAGAAAATACCGTTTATATTTCATTACCAGGAGTTCCGTATGAAATGAAATATATAATAGAAAACGAAATTATTCCCAAAGTAGTTAAAGAATATAAACGACCTTTTATCATTCATAAAACAATACTCACATACGGCCAAGGAGAAAGCATGATTGCTGAACGCATAGAAAACTGGGAAAACAATCTTCCAGAGTTTATAAAATTAGCTTATTTACCCAACCCAGGAAGAGTACGCTTACGTTTAACAGCCAGAGGGAAAAGCAAAGAAACTTTAGAAAATGCCATCCAAGAAAATATAACATCTTTAACCAAAATCATAGGAGATATCATTGTAGGATTTGATGAAGATGAAACGATTGAAGTAGTGCTTGGGAGATTGCTAACTCTACAAGGAAAAACAATCGCAACTGCTGAAAGTTGTACTGGAGGTAAGATTGCTCAGATGCTAACTTCTGTAGCTGGTTCATCTAATTATTTTAGAGGAAGCGTAGTAAGTTATGCTACTGATACAAAGGTTGATGTTTTAGGCGTAACTCAAAACACCATTGATGTCCATTCAGTAGTAAGTTCCGAAGTTGCAAAGGAAATGGTTACTGGAATTCAAAAACTAATGAAAACAGATTATGCAGTTGCAACTACAGGCAATGCGGGTCCAAATAAAGGAGAAGCAGACGCCGAAGTGGGTACTGTTTTTATAGCTTTGGCAACCCCAAATGAAATTATAATTGAGGAATTTAATTTTGGTCAACCACGTGAAAAAGTGATAGATAGAACTGCAAACAAAGCCCTAGAAATGTTACAGAAAGAAATTTTAAAAAATGTATTTAATTAAAATTTGAATGTTTATTAAATTGTTCAAAAAAAGCATTCTTTTCTACCAATAAAAAACAAATAAAAAAAAAGAAAAAAATCTGCGATAATTTTTTTGTTACTACAATATATTTTGCTTAAGTTTGCACCCTCGAATTGAATAACGATAAAAGAAAAGCATAATGTCAAGAGTTTGTGACCTTACAGGTAAAAAAGCGATGGTAGGAAATAACGTTTCTCACGCTATGAACAAAACTAAGAGAAAATTTTCTGTTAACTTAGTTAAAAAACGTTTCTATCTTGCTGAAGAAGACAGATGGATTACATTAAGAGTAGCAGCATCTACAATTAAAACAATCAATAAAAATGGATTGGCTGCAGTTTTGAAAAAAGCAAAAGCTGAAGGATTTATTAAATAATTCTATCCAATAAAAATAAAGCAAGATGGCAAAGAAAGGTAATAGAATACAAGTTATTTTAGAGTGTACTGAGCACAAAGGAACTGGACTTCCAGGAACTTCTCGTTACATCACAAACAAAAACAAAAAAAACACTCCAGATAGATTAGAGATTAAAAAGTTTAATCCAATCTTAAAGAGAATGACTGTTCACAAAGAAATTAAATAATTAGGAAATTTTATTTATGAAATTCCAAATGTCATTTTTGGAAATTTTATATAAAAATTTTAAAAACATATTTGAATCATGGCAAAAAAGACCGTTGCAACGTTACAAACAGCTTCAAAAAGATTAACCAAAGCAATTAAAATGGTTAGATCTCCTAAAACAGGTGCGTATACTTTTGTAGAAAGTATTATGACTCCAGAAGAAGTTGATAGTTTCCTTAAAAAGAAATAATTTTACAAACGCTATATATCAAAGCTACTTTCATTCGGAAGTAGCTTTTTTATTTTTATATTTGCCCCAACAATTTTTTGAATTTTCAACCCTAAACTCATGAGTTTTTTCAAAAGAATATTTTCCTCCGAGAAGAAAGAAACCTTAGACAAAGGTTTGGAACAAACCAAAACTTCATTTTTTTCCAAGTTAACAAAAGCCGTTGCAGGAAAATCAAAGGTTGATGATGAAGTTCTAGATAATTTAGAAGAAGTATTAGTTTCTTCAGATGTAGGTGTGAATACAACACTGAAAATTATTGAAAGAATCGAAGCGCGTGTTGCAGAAGATAAATACATGGGTACTGAGGAACTCAACAAAATCCTTCGAGAAGAAATAGCAGGTTTACTTTCTGAAACTAAATCTGGTGAAGAAATAGAGTTTACTATTCCTAACAACAAAAAACCTTATGTTTTAATGGTAGTTGGTGTGAATGGTGTGGGTAAAACCACTACCATTGGAAAGTTAGCATATCAATTTAAGAAATCAGGTTATAAAGTTGTGCTTGGTGCTGCTGATACCTTTCGTGCTGCGGCAATTGATCAATTACAAATTTGGGCTGACAGAGTTGGTGTTCCATTGGTAAAACAACAAATGGGAAGTGATCCAGCTTCGGTAGCTTTTGATACCTTGCAAAGCGCAGTTACTCAAGATGCCGATATTGTGATTATTGATACTGCAGGTCGATTACACAATAAAGTTAATTTGATGGCCGAATTAACCAAAGTAAAAAGAGTAATGCAAAAGGTTGTTTCTGATGCACCACATGATGTTTTATTAGTATTAGATGGTTCTACGGGTCAAAATGCCTTTGAACAAGCTAAACAGTTTACAGCAGCTACAGAAGTATCATGCTTAGCAGTTACTAAATTAGATGGTACTGCCAAAGGCGGAGTCGTAATTGGTATTTCAGACCAATTTCAAATCCCTGTAAAATATATTGGAGTAGGTGAGGGTATTGAAGATTTACAGGTTTTTAATAAATTTGAATTCGTAGATTCGTTTTTTAAATAAAAGCATATGAATAAAGTAATTGGATTCTTTAAAGAATCATCTCCATTAAAATTAGTTTTAGTAAGTTTAGGATTAGTTGTATTAAGTTATTTTATCCAAAAACCATTACCTAATATTTTTATGGGTTTGCGTTTAATAGCATT
>CANJDA010000129.1 GCA_947472705.1 Flavobacteriaceae bacterium | reverse complement strand
TTATTTACTTATCATCTTGGTATTGGGGTTGGATTGAATATCGCTTAGCTTTTGCTACCACCAACATAAAAGACCCAAAAGAAAGACTTCGAATAGGAATTGGTATAGTAACTGAAAAAATAATTGATGATTCAAGTACTTTACACATTAATGAATTAATTTTAAACAGAATCATTATTGCAGAATTTACTAAAACACTCTTAACTAAAGAAATAGACCAAGAAAATAAAATTGGCTTTTTCTTAGTATATAAAAGAGTCATAAATCGAATAATTGAAATGATAAATGAGGTAAATCCAAATTATCTTTTTGCTAAATCCTTAGCTTCTTCAATTGTTGAAGGAGCACTACATCAACATTTCTTGAAAGATCATTTGAAAACAATTACTAATTGTAACGAAACAGTGACTCCGACTGATTTTTATATCAATTTAATGGAAACCATTTTACAATAAGCATTATGAACGAAACACCTTTACAACGATTTTATAGCTTTTTAAAATTAGATAAGAAAGATATAGTGCAGATTTTTTTCTATGCTATCTTTGCAGGATTAGTGAGTCTATCATTGCCTTTAGGTATTCAAGCTATAATCAATTTAATTCAATCAGGAAGAGTAAGTGCTTCCTGGATAGTTTTGGTTATAGTGGTGGTAATCGGAGTTGCATTAGTAGGGATCTTATCATTAATGCAATTGCGAATAACTGAAAATTTACAGCAAAAAATATTTGTACGCTCTTCATTCGAATTTAGTTTACGCCTTCCAAAAATAAAGTTTGAAGAATTATATAACCAATATCCGCCTGAGTTAGCCAATCGTTTTTTTGATACTATAACTATTCAAAAAGGAACGTCTAAATTACTAATCGATTTTTCAACGGCTATATTGCAAATTGTTTTCGGAATTATACTATTGTCATTATATCATCCCTTTTTTATTTTCTTTGGTCTATTGTTATTAGTACTACTCTACTCTATTTTTAGATTTTCATATAATTCGGGATTATCTACAAGTTTAAAAGAATCAAAATACAAATATAAAGTCGTAAGCTGGCTACAAGAGATTGCTAGAAATAACTATAGTTTTAGAAAAAAAGAGAATTTTAATTTTGCTCTTACCAAAAATGATTCAATAGTTGGGCAATATTTATCGTATCGTGAAAAACATTTTGGTGTAATCAAAAGACAATTTATTCAATTAATAATCTTTAAAGTATTAATTACTGCAGGCTTATTACTTATTGGAGGATTTTTAGTACTCAATCAACAAATGAACATTGGGCAATTTGTAGCTGCAGAAATCATCATATTGTTAGTTATCAATTCTGTTGAAAAAATAATTGTAGGATTAGAAACATTCTATGATGTGATTACATCCATTGAAAAAATAGGTCAAGTAGCTGATCTAAAAACAGAAGATATTACTACTAAAGAACCTGATTATTGCTTTACCAATATTAGTTTAGAAACTGATAACGTGAGATTTAAATTCCCAGATTCAAAAGATTATGTTATAGAGAAAATTAATCTTAAAATTGAGTCTTCAGAAAAAATATTTTTAGAAGGAAACAATGGTTCGGGAAAAACTACCTTAATTAGAATTTTATCAGGATTACTTCAACCAACTTCTGGATCGTTCTTCATTAATGATGATACTTACAGAAAAGTTGATTTAATGCAATACCGCTCCCACATTGGAACCATTATTCATGGTGAAACTCCATTTGAAGGAACCATTTTAGAGAATATAACTTTTAACAATCCCGACATTAGTCATGAAGCCATTAAATGGGCCATAGACAATACCAAATTAGGCGATTTTATAAAATCTTTACCAGATGGTTTAAACACTAAAATATTTCCAGAAGGCAGACAACTCTCTGCATCAAACGCCCAAAAAATAGTTTTGGCTAGAAGTATTATCAATAAACCTAAAATCCTTTTCTATGAAGATCCTTTAGATACTTTGGATGAAAATGCAGCTAAAGAAATCATAGATTTTATTACTGATGCCAGTCATCAATGGACCGTAATTGTTTCCTCCAAAAATGACTATTGGAAACAAAAATCAAGTAGAGTCATCACAATGAATGATGGTCAAATAGTATCCGATTCAAAAAAATAAAAATCATGCTGAATTTATCTAGAAAAAACCCAATTACAGAGAATATTGAGCAGTTCAGTACAATTAAAAACCTGAGCAAACGTCCTCATTATAAAATTTTAAATAAAATAATATTAACCGTTTCATTTTTAGGATTCGTTATTTTGTTTTTACCATGGACACAAAACATTTCAGGAAGTGGTTCGGTAACTACATTAAAGCCAGATCAACGTCCACAAACTGTTCAAACGGCAATAGCTGGTAGGATTGAAAAATGGTATGTTAAAGAAGGAGATTATGTAAACAAAGGAGATACAATACTTTTTATATCAGAAATTAAGGAAGATTATCTCGACCCAAGTTTGATAGAAAACACAAAAAATCAGGTAGATGCAAAAAAACTGTCTCAAGCCTCTTATGGTGGAAAAGTAACTTCATTATCAACACAAATTCAAGCGATAAATAATGAGAAAAATCTAAAATTACAACAAGCCAAAAACAAAATCAAACAAGCCATTCTAAAAATTAAAAGTGATAGCATCGATTTAGTAGCCGTTCGCACCCAAATAAAAATCGCGACAACTCAATTCAATCGTGCGTTAACGTTAAATAAAGAAGGCTTAAAACCATTGACTGATGTAGAAGAAAAAAGATTAAAATTACAAGAAACTGAAGCCAAAATTATCACTCAAGAAAACAAACTTATTACTAGTGAAAATGAATTGATTAATGCCAAAGTAGAAGTTAACAGAATTGCCGCTGAGTATTCAGAAAAAGCCTCAAAAGCACAAAGCGATCAATTTACAGCTATGAGTAATCAATACGATACAAAAGCACAAGTAAATAAACTTGAAAATCAATACCAAAACTATAAAATACGTAACGGAATGTATTACATAAAAGCACCTCAAAGTGGGTATGTTAATAGAGCTATACAATCAGGTATTGGAGAAACCATAAAAGAAGGAACACAAATAGTTAGCATTATGCCTGCTCAATATGACATTGCTGTTGAAACTTATGTAGAACCAAACGATTTACCTTTACTACACAAAGGTGAAAAGGTAAGAGTGTGGTTTGATGGTTGGCCAACAGTTGTTTTTTCGGGATGGCCCAATATGAGTTATGGTACTTTTGGTGGCAAAATAGTAGCTATTGAAAACTTTATAAGTGATAATGGAAAATTCAGAGTCTTAATAGCTCCCGATAAAGAAGAATCGGCTTGGCCAAAACAAATCAGCATGGGCTCAGGAGCTCAAACGCTTGCTTTGTTAGACAATGTTCCTGTATGGTTTGAAATATGGCGTACACTAAATGGTTTTCCTCCTAATTATTACCAACCCAAAAATAAATCGGTAAAAGAAAAAAAATAATGAGAGTATTACTTCTATTACTACTTAGTTCAGCATCAATTTTTGGGCAAAATATTAAATCAAAAGAACTCACTTTTGCTGAGTATTTAGGTTATGTCAAAAAATACCACCCTATGGTAAAAAGTGCTAATTTAGAAATTAGTCAGGCACAAGCCAATTTAATGATAGCTCGTGGTGCTTTTGACCCAAAAATCGAAATTGATTTCGATAAAAAACAATTCAAAGAAAAGGAATACTATTCAATACTCAATAGTAGTTTTAAAATTCCAACTTGGTATGGTATTGAAGTAAAAGCAGGATTTGATAACAGTGAAGGAATGTATATCAACCCTGAAAACACAACACCTAATAAAGGATTAACATCATTAGGAATAAATATTCCATTAGGACAAGGACTATTTATCAATCAGCGAATGGCTGATGTTCGTAAAGCAAAAATGCAAATTCAATTAAGTCAATCTGAAAGAAAATTACAAGCTGTAGCAGTATTATATGATGCTGCCGTTGCTTATTTTAATTGGAAGAAAAATTATAGCGAAGTGTTATTATATGAACAATATTTGCAAAACGCTAAAGCACGTAACAAAGGAATTGCAACTTTGATAAAGAATGGTGATAAACCAGCCATAGATAGTATAGAAGCTGGAATTATTTTAAAAAACAGAATATTAAACCTTGAAGAGGCTTCATTGAAACTAACCAAATCGAAATTAGAGTTGTCAAATTTTCTTTGGTTAGAAAATAACATTCCTTTAGAATTGCAAGACAACCTTATTCCTGAAGAAAATTTAAAGCAAACTCTAAATGAAACATTAAAAACAAATGAATTGCTTTTAACAACAATTTCGATAGTTGATCATCCTAAGATTAATGCCCTTGAACAAAAAATAAGTATTCTTTCCATAGATCGAAAATTAAAATCCAATCAATTATTGCCTAAAATAGATTTAGGATATCACTTTCTATCCGAAACCAATACTATAAACCAAACTAATACCAATAATTATAAATTAGGGCTGAACTTTTATTACCCTTTGTTTTTAAGAAAAGAAAGAGGAAGTCTTCAATTAGCAAAATACAAAATACAAGACACTCAATTTGAATTAGATTTAGAAAAAATTCAGTTAACCAATAAAATTAAAGCACAACAAACTGAAATAAATTCGCTAGAACGACAAAGAAAATTAACTTTAGATTTAGTAAATGATTACACAATCATGTTGTCTTCTGAAGAGCGATTGTTTACATTAGGAGAAAGTTCCATCTTTTTATTGAATACTCGAGAAAATAATTTGGTTAATGCTCAGCTTTCAAACATTGCACTTGAAAATCGCTATTATATTTCAAATGCAACTTTATTTAAAATTTTAGCAAATCCAGATTAAATTTGTTCAAAAACTATAGCTTTGCAATTCAATTGTAAGTTATGATTAACCCATCAGTTCACGGTTGGATTGACAAGTTTTTTGCAGAGCAGCAACCTTTTCCACTCACTTTTTACAAAGATGAGATTGCTTTTTATACGCAAACTCGAGCCACTGGATTTATCTTTGGTCACATCATCGCTTTTGATACCTTCACTCCTATTCAACAAGCCGATTGGCTTCCTATAGAAATTTCAAAAATAGGAATGCTGAATACCCTTTTCAGAATGTATCGCATGACGCAACAAAATAATGATGTTTCCAATTTCATTAATCAAACAGTTGCCTTTTATAATTTATTATCTCCAAAAGGATTCAATCCGCTTCAAAAAATGCTGCCAAGCAGTACTCCTTCAAGTAAATTAGAGAAAATCATACATGAAAGAGTGCAAACCAATGAGGATATATTCAGCAAGAATTTTTCGCATGTAATCACCAATGCCCTACTCTTTATTGATGTTTTGGCTTATAAACATTATTTAGAAAAAGGTTCGTTACCCGATAAATATTTTACCCGAATTGAAGATATTGTTATCAGTGTCATTTCGCTTTCGTTAAAAACAAAAACAGGCATTTCTCTGCATGATGATTTGTTGCAAAAGTTATTTGAGTCCTCTATTCGCTATAATAAATTTTCTAATACTGCTATTACTAGTATTGACGATTTTGATTTGACTTATTTGACCAATGATTTAGAGAAATTTTATATAATTGACTTAGCCGGAATCAGTTTATGGAGCGATGAAAAAGTTGAAAATGAAGAACGCTATTTCTTGTATAAATTAGGCGAAAAGCTGGCTATAGATGATGCTTTTGTTTTAGAGAGTATTAATTTTGTAAATGATTTCATTTCAAAACATAAAAATGAAATTCCCTATTTTAACAACTCCAATCCAGTTAAGAATTTCTACGATAAAACTACTGATAGTGTAGAAGTTTTGATTAAAAGAAATAAAAATCGTTTTATAAAAGAAATATCGGAAAGCAAAGAATTGATGCAGCTTTTGGCCAAGTCAACTCATAAAGATTTAGACAAAGAAGAAAAGAAAAAAATCAAAAAACAACTTCTTGATATTTGTAAAACAGTGCCTTCACTTACTATATTTCTTTTACCTGGTGGTAGTTTATTACTCCCTATTCTCATTAAGTTTATACCAAAGATGTTGCCTTCAGCATTTAATGAAAACGAAGAATAAAAAAGGATTTTATTTCTTTTTGTAAAATTTTCTATAACTCGGATACGCTGCAGCTCCAATTAGAGACATACTTCCCAAAG
>CANJDA010000128.1 GCA_947472705.1 Flavobacteriaceae bacterium | reverse complement strand
CGGTTGATAATGGCATTGTCTTCTTTTAATCGAAACAATCTTTTTTTAGGATTGCCTTCTTGAGGTTTTGGGGTTAATGTTCCTATTTCTATAAAACCAAAACCAAAATTTGATAGTTCTTGATACAACTTGGCATCTTTATCAAATCCGGCAGCCAAGCCTACAGGGTTTTTAAATTTTAATCCGAACACTTCACGTTCCAGACGGGAATCTTTTACTTCGTATATTGATTTTAAAAGTTTTGGAACTAAAGGAATTTTGGAAATAAATTGGATAAAACTAAAAGAAAAGTAGTGTACTTCTTCTGGGTCAAACCAAAATAAAATGGTACGAATAAATAGTTTGTACATGGATTGTTGTGTTGTGCTACAAATGTAAATATTTAATTTGAAAATTTGAAGCTGTGTTAATTTGGAAATTAAGTTAATAAAGCAATTATGTTTTCTAATTTAACATTGATGTAATAATCTTCAAATCTTCAAATTTTCAAATTGAAAAATTATATAGTACTTTAGCCAAACAATAGATAAATAATGATTTCAGAACAACAGTTTCAAAGAGAATTAGATATAATTATTCAGAATGGAATTCGCGAAGACATAGGTCCAGGTGATTACAGTTCGATGGCTTGTATTCCTAATGATGCTAAAGGGAAAGCCAAACTTTTAGTAAAAGACAACGGTATAATTGCAGGAGTTGAATTTGCCAAAATAATTTTTGAAAATGTAGATCCTACTTTGGAAATGGAAATCTTTATTCAGGATGGTTCAACAGTCAAACATGGCGATGTAGTTTTTCATGTTTCAGGCAGTTCACAATCAATTTTAAAAGCGGAGCGTTTGGTTTTAAATTCGATGCAAAGAATGTCGGCTATTGCTACCAAAACCAATCAATATGCAAAGCTTTTGGAAGGAACTAAAACCAAGATTTTAGATACTCGCAAAACCACTCCAGGCTTTAGAGCTTGTGAAAAATGGGCGGTAAAAATAGGAGGCGGTGAAAACCATCGTTTTGCTTTGTATGATATGATTATGTTGAAAGACAATCACAATGACTTTGCAGGAGGCATTACTGATGCTATTACTAAGACCAAAGAGTTTTTAAAAAATAATAAGCTTGATTTAAAAATAATTGTTGAAGCTAGAAATCTCCAGGAAATTGAGGAAATTCTTCAAAACGAAGGAGTGAATAGAATCTTGATTGATAACTTCAATTTTGAAGATACCGAAAAAGCGGTTGTACTTATTGGGGATAGATGTTTAACAGAATCATCAGGAAATATTAATGAAAAAACCATTCGTCAATATGCTGAATGTGGTGTAGATTTTATATCATCGGGTGCTTTGACACATTCGGTTTACAATATGGATTTAAGTTTAAAAGCCTTTTAAATGTCAGCTACATCAGAAAATAAATTTATCAAACTACCTGTTATAAAACAGCTTGTTTATTTGCTTCAAAAAATAAAGTTGCCTTGGCTTCATGGTTTGTCTTTATATGAATTAATTGATATTTATATCGTTGGAATTGTTGAAGGTGAAATCTCTTATCGCGCAGCAGCTATTGCATGGAGTTTTTTTATGGCACTTTTTCCATTCATGCTTTTCATTCTTAACCTTATTCCGTATATACCCATCGAAGGATTTCAGAAGGATTTTTTAGGATTTGTACAACAGAGTGTGCCCCCTACAACCTACGATGCTATTTATAAAATTATCAATGATATTTTGCATAACAGTCATAGTGGTTTATTGTCTACAGGTTTCTTAATGGCTATTTTATTGATGACCAATGGTGTAAATGCAATTCTGGGTGGTTTTGAAAGTTCACATCATTTGCATATTACGTTCAAGCGTAAGTTTATCAGGCAATATTTGGTTGCACTCGGGTTATCAATTATGTTATCTTTTGTTTTGTTAATAACAGTGGCAGCTATAGTAATCTTTGAGGTGTTTATTCAGAAAACCAAAATTCAGGATGTTTTGTCAAGTAGCATCCCATTGATAGAAATGGGACGTTATTTATTTGTGATATTAATGATTTTAATGACAACTTCTATATTGTTTAAATTTGGGATCAAACATGACAAAAAGAGACCATTTATTTCAATAGGCTCTGTATTTACTACTATTTTAATCATTATATTATCCTATTTCTTTGGGATTTGGGTAGTCAAGTTTTCTAAATACAATGAGTTATATGGTTCTATTGGGACTTTATTAGTGGTTATGTTTTATATTTGGATAAACTGTATGGTGTTGCTTTTAGGTTTTGATTTAAATGCTTCCATTCAACACATCAAACGTGTGAAACAAAATGAATTAGACAATCAATGAAGTTAAAAACACTTTTATTTTTTTCGTTTTTTCTTTGTCAAATAAGTTTATCACAAACAATATTTGGAAAATGGAAGACTATTGATGATGTTACTGGAAAGGAAAAAGGCATAGTAGAAATTTTTGAACATAAAGGTAAAGTTTACGGAAAGGTTATTGAAATTCTTGATCCAGATAAAAAGCACCTTAAATGTGAAAAATGTGAAGGAGAAGATAAAAACAAACCTATATTAGGATTAACTGTTATCAAAGGTTTAATTAAAAAAGAGGGCAATTATGAGGGAGGAAAAGTAATTGATACAAAGACTGGCCAAACATATCACTGCAAAATTACATTAGATGGAAAAGATAAATTAATAATTCGTGGCTATATTGGCATTACGCTTTTTGGGAGATCACAAACATGGATTAGAGTAAAGTAGTCTATATCAAATGAATTATTTTATTGAAGTTATCATTCCGCTTTCTTTACCTAAAACTTTCACGTACAGAGTTTCAGAATCTGAATACTCGAATATTAAAAAAGGAATTCGTGTGGCAGTTCCTTTTGGTAAAAACAAAATCTACACGGCTTTGGTTGTTGATTTGCATCAAAATCCACCAACACTTTATGAAGCTAAAGAAATTCAACAACTCCTAGACGATATACCAATTGTAAACGAATTCCAAATCAATCTTTGGTTTTGGATTGCTTCCTATTATATGTGCAACATTGGAGATGTATATCGAGGGGCTTTGCCTTCGGCTTTATTATTAGAAAGTGAAACAATAATTTCACAATGCAAAGAAACGTTTGTTGATGAATCTGAATTGTCAGATGATGAGTTTTTAATTTATGAAGCCATGCAGCATCAATCTTCGTTAAAAATTCAAAACATAATTGATATCCTCAATAAAAAAACGGTTTTGCCAGTAATCCAAAAACTGATTAGCAAAAATATTATTTCGCTTCATGAAGAAATTCATGAGGAATACAAACCTAAGTTTATTCGCTATATTCGTTTACAAGAACAATACCAATTGGAAGAAAATCTAATAGCATTACTCGATAATTTTAATAAAAATGCTATCAAACAAAAAGAATTGGTATTACAGTATTTTCAACTACAGGCACAAGAGAGAAAGCCAATTACGGTAAAACAACTCACCGAAGTATCCCGAGCTTCAGTAGCTATTGTGAAAGCATTGGTAGATAAAGGTGTTTTTGAAGAGTTTTACATACAAGAGGATCGTGTAAATTTTGATAAAAATAAAAATGACAATGAACTTTTATTAAGTAAAGCACAACAAAGTGCTTTTAATGAAATTGAAAATGTATTTGGAGAAAAAGAGGTTTGTTTACTTCACGGCGTCACATCCAGTGGAAAAACAGAAATATACACTAAACTCATAGAAAAGTATATTGAACAAGGCAACCAAGTTTTGTATTTATTGCCTGAAATTGCATTGACAACACAATTGGTAACCAGATTGACAGCTTATTTTGGCAACAAAGTAGCTGTTTTTCACTCTAAATACAGTAATAACGAAAGGGTTGAAGTTTGGAATCAAGTTTTAAATTCTTCTGAAAAAGCTATGATTGTAATTGGAGCAAGGTCAGCTTTATTCTTGCCTTTTTCTAACTTAGGGCTTATCATAGTGGATGAAGAACATGAACAAACCTTTAAACAACAAGATCCGGCTCCACGTTATCATGCTCGAGATACTGCAATAGTTTTGGCAAATTCGCATAAATCAAAAGTGTTGCTAGGTTCGGCTACTCCAAGCATAGAAACTTATTTTAATGCCACTTCTGGAAAATTTGGTTTAGTTACTTTAAAAGAACGTTTTGGGAATGTCCCCATGCCTGAAATTGAATTGGTTGATTTAAAAGATAATTATTTCAGAAAAAAGATGAAAGGGCATTTCAGCCTAACACTTATTGATACTATTACTGAAGCCTTTGCAAATGGCGAGCAAGTAATTTTGTTTCAAAACCGAAGAGGCTTTTCTCCAGTTTTAGAATGCATGACTTGTGGTCATGTGCCACAATGCCCTCAATGTGACGTAAGTTTAACTTTTCATAAATATAAAAATCAATTGCGTTGTCATTATTGTGGTTATCATATGGCCAAACCAACAAACTGTCATGTTTGCTCAAGTGTTGATATTGAAACTAAAGGTTTCGGAACAGAGCAAATTGAGTTGGAATTGGCTGAATTGTTTCCAAATAAGAATATAAAACGCATGGATCAAGACACTACACGTGGCAAGTATAGTTTTGAGAAAATCATTGACGGGTTTAAGAATCGGGAAATTGATGTACTGGTGGGAACTCAAATGCTGGCAAAAGGGTTGGATTTTGATAACGTATCTCTCGTAGGGATTATGAATGCTGATAATATGTTGTATCATCCCAATTTTCGTGCCTTTGAAAGAAGTTATCAAATGATGACACAAGTGGCGGGTAGAGCAGGACGCTCTGAAAAAAGAGGAAAAGTAATTATACAAACCTATAATCCGTTACATAACATTATTCAACAAGTGACCAATAATGATTATGAAGGAATGTACAAAGAGCAATTATATGAAAGAAAAATTTATTTTTATCCACCTTTCTATCGTTTAATTCGATTGACATTAAAACATCGTGATTTTGATAAACTGAAAGAAGGCTCTATGTGGCTGTATCAAGTATTGCAACAAAATCTAACTATTCCTGTACTTGGCCCTGAAGAACCAGCTATTAGCAGGATTAGAAATGAGTATATCCGAACTCTTATGATTAAAATACCAAGTGAAACTAGTCTTCAAGGCACAAAAAAAACTATTCAGAAAGTACTGAATAGTTTTGATATGGTTGCACAATACAGAACAATTAAAGTAACTGTAAATGTAGATTTTTATTAAGCAATCGCTAAGGCTTTAATTAAGTCTTCTTTTTTGTTTCGACTCAGAGGGATTTTAGTGACTCCAATCTCAGCAAACTTACTATTAAATCGCTCCACTTTGTCTATATTAATGATATAGGATTTGTGAACTCTGATAAATTTATCTTTTGACAAATCTTTCTCAAAGGATTTCATAGTAGAAAGCACCAAGTTGCTATCTTCTTCAGTAACTACTTTTACATAATCTCCATAAGCTTCAATCCACTTAATCTTATTAGTATACACTTTAAGTTTTTTGAGATTACTTTTAATGAAGATATGTTCTCCTTCTTCTTCTTGATTTTCTTTTTTGAGCATATGGAAATCCATTGCTCTACGAACAGATGCATTAAATCGATCTAAAGCTATCGGTTTCTGTAGGTAGTCCGTAGCGTCATAATCGAATGCCTTCATGGCATACTCTGCTTTTGATGTGATAAAAATAATTTGAGGCTTTACTTTCAATCCGTCTAAAAAATCAAAACCACTGATGACTGGCATCTCAATATCGAGAAAAATTAAGTCAACAGTATGAACCGACATGCAATTTTTAGCCTCAATTGCATTTGAAAAATCACCTACTAAATGTAAATTCGGGTGATTATTTACTAACTTTGCGATGATCATCCTTTGGATGGAACTATCATCTACAACGACACAATTTAGTTTCATAATATTATTTATTATAGATTTGGTGATGTAAAAATATATAGTTTTTTTGAAACCACCTAACGTTTTGTCGATTTTTTTTGCTTTTAAACGATATTTTATACTTTTAGACGATTTGTAGTGTAATGGCATTGTTAATTAAAATGTATTTTATATCTTCGCGCCCAATTTAAAATTTAATCATAATTATTATGAATCATTACGAAACTGTTTTCATCTTAAATCCCGTTTTATCTGAAGTTCAGGTAAAGGAAACAGTAAGCAAATTT
>CANJDA010000127.1 GCA_947472705.1 Flavobacteriaceae bacterium | reverse complement strand
CTTTTTTACCCGTAGGCAACATAAAAAAACCGGCCTTCTCATAGTCTTCATACAAAAACCAACCTATAGCCCAAAAATGAGGAAACTGCCAAAAAAACTGTATTAAAAATAAAGTGCCCGCCTCAATCCCAAAATTATTGGTAGCGGCTACCCAGCCCAACATAAACGGAATCGCACCCGGAAAAGCCCCAACAAATACCGAAAGCGGCGTCACGGTTTTAAGCGGTGTGTAAATACTAGTGTATAAAAAAATAGAAATCGCACCAAACATGGCCGACTTTGGATTAATCAAATACAACAAAATCAACCCGATAATGGTCAGCAAACTGGCCACAAACAAAGCGTGATTGGGAGACATTCGCCCCGAAGCTACCGGACGGTTCTTCGTTCTATCCATCAAGGCATCAAGGTCTTTTTCAATCACTTGGTTAAAGGCATTAGAAGCCCCCACCATGCAATAACCACCCACAGCCAGCATCAACAAAGTAGTCACTTTCAAATCATGAAAATCAACCACCCCAAGTAGGTAACCCGCTATAGAAGAAAACACCACGCTAATCGCCAAACCAGCTTTAGTGATTTCCTTAAAATCAAGGGAAATTTGTTTGATTGAAAATGTAGATGCGGTAGCGCCCATTCGTGGTTTTTATACTAACTCCGTTCAATTTGGCTTAACAGCCTCGGGTGGCGCAAAGGTACTTTATACAAAACGATTTGACAAAAAATATTTGAGTATATATTTCACATTAGTAAAAGGCTAGGATTTATGCTGATGAATAGCAGTAGCGAAAGGTCTGGGCATACTAGGTATCCATTTCCCCGCTGTCCGCGCTACACGGTAGACACTCCCATCGGGGCGAGTTAGGAAATCTTTTTTGTGCTTGGATTGAATGCGTTATTACTTCGATTTCAAAACTATCTTAAATTGATGCTGATAAAATAAACCAACATCCTAATAATCAAAATACCAATTGAAAATATCACAACGCAACCCAACAGAGACCCAAGTAGTGCTCTCTTTAATAATCGTAGCCGTTTCGGTAGTAGGATTAAAATTGCGGTAAATAAAACTACCAAACAACTTCATATTCGTCGCCGGATTAATCAAATAACCCGCCTGCAAATCGGCAATAAAGACCTTGGTTTTATTTCCTTGCCCAATAACCACCCCTTCATCATAAGGACGGTTTACTTCATAGCTTTTATAAATGTTACTTCCATAATTATACCCATCAGTAGCAGTATCAAAATCCAAACCACGAAGGCCCGTTGTAACTTTAGCATCCGCAAAATAACGACCATGATGGTATCGAGCCATAAAAATCAATTCTTTAAAATTACCACCCCATTGATGACCTAAACTCTGGTTGTTGTGTCCATAATTGGTAATAGGATCACTATGCGAGTACACATAAGGACGCACATGGTTATATTCAACCTGCAATAACAAGTTTTTAAGGTTAAAAGCGTTATAATATTTAAGGCCTAACTGATACCCATATTTGTTTTTCCAACTTTTCTTTCCAGCTTTAATGTCGTTCAAAGAAAATTCGTCAAGCAATAACTGACCATACATATTCACCTGATTGCTAAACTTGTATTTAGTGGTAAATCCTAACATCGCATTTCCAGTTCGTGCCGATGAAGCAAACTCAACCGTACGATAAAAAATAATAGGATTCACAAAACTCATATCAAAGCCACGACCATTCTTGCTAGTCCAAATCACCGATTCAAAGAAGCCTACATTCCAACGATTAGTCACATTCAAACTCAAATAATGACTGGCAGCAAACTTAGTAGCATAAGTTCTATCCACAGTAACCTCAGGGCGAACGTCTTTCAACCAAGTATATACATTGGTATATTTTATTTTCCAAAAGGTAGTGTTCATTTTTATATAAGGATAAGGGCTAGCACCATCGCCTAACAATAAAGAACGGTATCCATCGCCAATAAAATTCTTCCCATAACCCAAATTAATATTGATTAACTTACTCGGAGTATACGATAAATTGGCTTCAGCCATAGGAAAATCATAAGCATCCTTTTTAAAAGGTTTCGCAATTCCAATACCCGGAATAATAGCAGGATCACCACCATCAGGCTTAATAGATTCAGCATACCGATTGAAATAATCAGCAAAACGTCCTTGACTTTCAAATACAGTAGTGGTAAAGTTCAGTTCTTTGCCTAAACCACCGTTAAATTGTAAACCTCTAGTATTAACATAAGTATACTTAGCCTTGCTTGGGTCGCTTTTACCCATCTGCAAATCAAAAATGGGATTCAATGTAAACCAATAATCTTCTCCTTGTATTTGAATTAAATTTTCATCCCATAACTTTCTACCCCACCAACCTTGCTTGTTTTTACTAAGCTGTTGATTTTCTTGCTTCAAATTATAATACTTAGAAACATCAGCATAATTATACGGTTTGGAAGCCGTATGATTATTAGCTCCCATCTGATTCATTTCGTCATCAAATTGCGAATAATAACTATGCGAAAACGGAATGTTGTTATGACTTTCAAATTGAGGATTATCAAACTTGGTTGTTTTGATACTATCCAATTCAGTCAAAGGTTTGTTGTTGGGAGTGTATTTAATAGAAGCCTTTTCAGTTAAAATTTCAGCTTTTTTTTGCGCCTGAATTTCGGCAACACTTTGCAACGGTATAGCAATCTTGATAGTGTATTTAGCATATGTTGGAGTACCATTATAAGTAGCCGGACTTATTTTTGGCAATTGACCAAAAACGCGTTTACTTTCTGTAATTAAAGATTCTTCAATAGCATCAACATAAATCACTTTGAAATTCCCGGCATCATTAACTTCAAACAGCACGATTACGGCCCCTTTATAATTGCTTTCTTTTAGCTTTTCAGGAACTTTAAAGTTATTATATACAAAATCTTGTACCTGATTGTAAAAACAAGTTTCCAAAGCTTGAAACTCCATGCCCTGACATGATGGGAATACAGGAAAACGTTCTGTGTTTTTCGAATTTTGTGCCGAAGCAACAATGCTAAGTAACATTACAAAAAGAGAAAATATCTTTTTCATTTTTTTTTTATAAATAAATTAATAATTGCTTGAGGCAGTTCCGCCATTAGCAATAGTTTTGGCTGCTGAAGTACCAATGCGTTTTACTCCTAAGCGAATCATTTCTTCGGCTTCTTCATAGGTGCGAACACCTCCTGCAGCTTTCACCGGAAGTGGGGAGGCGTTTTCAAGCATCATTATTATGGTTGGAATTGTTGCGCCATTTGGTAATCCATTTTCTGTCTTATAAAAGCCTGTAGATGATTTTACAAATATATTGGATAAACAGTTTTCTTTAAAATTTGAAATCACAACATTTTTTATCACAGCCGAAAACCTAATGATTTGACCATCAGTTAATGCAACAACTTCTATTATCCATTTAACAGCTTTATGATTTTCAATACCTAAACGAGTACCACTTAAAATTTCTTGTTTTACCAATTCTAATGTTCCTTTTTTGAAAGCTTCATAGTTGGCAACAAAGTCTAATTCGTCTGCTCCATCTTCAATTGCTTGCTGAGCTTCGGCTAATTTTGCCTCTATTGAATTACTCCCCTCTGGGAAAGAAATAACGGTGCCAATGAGTACTTTAGATTTAGCTTTTGTTATCATCAACTTTGCCATTTTAACCTTATCAGGTCTAATCATAATAAGCTTGAAACCTTCGTCAATAGCTTCTTGTATAAATCTTTTTACTACAGCATTATTATCATCTTCAGAAAGGCCAGCTTGAAGGGCTGTTTTTAGATAAGTGGAGTCGAGATACTGTTTTATATTCATGGCATAAAAGTAAAAAAAAATCCCGACTTACATCGGGACTTTATTTTTTGTACTATATACCTTTTAATTTGTTGTTCTTAATGTTTTTATAAACACAAAAATTAGAAATGCTAATATGGCACCACTAAAATTTGCTAGTACATCAAAAATATCTGCGTGTCTGGATGCAGTGCAAGTTTCTTGTAAAAACTCTATTAAAATTCCGTAGAGTAAAGACATACAAACGACTTTACCAATTTGGTTAAGTTTCCAAGGCATTTGTTGTAACCAGAGATAGCTACCCCAAAGCAATGTAAAAATAAAGTGGAAAGTAAAATGAACATATTTATCAGCTCCAGAAACCCCTAAGCTTGGTAATTTTTCAAACTTCACTAAACATAATATGGCAATCAGTGTAGTCCAGCCAATAGCCAAACCATAAATGGTTTTTTTAAGCACCAATAAGTTGTTTGTATGCATCGGCTGAAAGTAATTCGCCAGCTTCATCAGCATTAGAGATTTTTAGTTTTATCATCCAGCCTTTTCCATAGGGATCAGCGTTTACATCTTCTGGATTTGATTCTAATTCATCATTAAATTCAATGATTTCTCCTGATAAAGGCAAGAATAAATCGGATACCGTTTTTACCGCTTCTACGGTTCCAAAAACTTCGTCTTTAGCTAAGGTTTGATCCAGAGTCTCAACTTCTACATAAACGATATCTCCTAACTCTTTTTGGGCAAAATCTGTAATTCCTACTGTTGCCACATCGCCTTCAATTAAAACCCATTCGTGGTCTTTAGTATACTTTAAATTACTTGGTATGTTCATTAGTTTGTTTGTTTTTTAATTTAACTTCTTTCTGTTCGGTCACTTTGTCCTCGAGTCTTCAAAAGTATAATTTCTACTGTGAATACTAAAATGATTATTTGAAAACTTTATTAATTTCCAAAACTGTAACGCATGGTAAATCCACATCTAATATTTGTGAGTGGGAATGATGTTGATATCACTGGTTTTGAGAATGAATGATCATAGAAGAAAATGGCGGTCAAATTTTTACTTAAAGCATAATCAGCAGTTAATTTGGCAGACCATATATTCTGTCCTCCACCCAACTGATTGTTATTATAATCTAAATTTCGAACAATGGTTTTGTTGTTTCTTAATGAGAAATCAATTTTTAGATTGATATCACTTTTAATAATTCCGGTTGGGTTATCAGCTAAAGTTGAAGAAAAAATAACATCTTTGAAACGATATCCTAGTCCTACTATGAATTCTTTTCCTTGAACTTCGGTCAATAAATTATTGTCAAAACTCATAGAAAGACTTCGGTCTTTTTTCATTTCAACCAAAAATTTAAGCGAATTTTTCATTTCAAAATCAAAACGAACTAACGGGTTGAATTGTTCTACCAAGTTAATATTTCCTATAACTATTTTGCTATAGTAATTATTGGTTGTCGGATTTATTTCTCCTGGATGTTGATTATAATCAAAATTGGAACGGAATGAATTTATGGTGTAAGAAGCTCTATAAGCATGTTGAACTGAAAAACGTTTGAATCGGTCTTTAAAAAACTGATAGCGCATCAATCCACTATATTTAATAGTCCAGTTTGGAATAGGGATATTTCTAAAAGCATCTAACGAAATGCTTTTTGCGGTTTCTCCCATTTTTGTAGAATATAAACCAGTATAAGCTGCCAATAGGGATGGAATTAAAACTTCTTGGCTGTTTTTTCCGTAACCAATTGGGTATCCTTCAGCATCTAAATTAGCAGGATTTGTAATGTCAATTCCTCTTTGAACGGCTAAACGATTAGCAATAATAATTCGATTATTTCTAAACTCTTCAAAAGGAGAAGAGCCAGTTTCATCACTTTTCTTAAATGCTGATTTTAACATGATTGTTGAAATCGCAAAGTTCCCAGTAGTATATGGTGATCTAGAATTATAAAAGCCATCAGGCGAAACATCATACTGTTCAGAATAATTATCAGCATAGGTTCGGTTGGCGGTTAAATCAATTTTAAAATCCGGGAACAAATCCATATTTGCTGTAAAATCAAGAGTTTTAGTAGCAACTTGAGTATAACTTTGGTTAAAATTAGGATAGTTTGTTAACCAACCTCTTTTGGCAGCTTCGTAACGAACATCATCTTGCGCTCCAAAAACAAAACCTAATGATGGTTTAGTTGAACCAAAGAAACCTAATCCTGGAATGAAACCTGGAAGTACCGTACCTTCATTTTGGGTATAATTAAATTGTAAACTTTTTACACTAGTTAAAACACCTTTAAGTCCATCTAAAAAAACATTGCTGGTTTTGCCGGCTTGTGGTTTGATATTGGTAATTTTTTCTCCTGGTTTTGGCAAT
>CANJDA010000126.1 GCA_947472705.1 Flavobacteriaceae bacterium | reverse complement strand
ACTCGATCGCCAGCTCCCATTCTAAAAGTTACTTCTTCGAATAAGTAGGTTCCGCCAAATGAAACCGAGAGATTGTGAATGTTTAGCATATTATTGTGACTATTGTTACATTAGAAACCTTTACAAAAGAATACCTTTATAGAAAATTTTTGCAAATGTTAAAAAAAGGATCCAAACTAAATAGTATTTTAACAGGAACTTGTCCGCAATGTCAAGAAGAAAGTATGTATGTTGACCAAAACCCATACAATCTGAAAAATATTTATACCATGCACGAAAAATGCAGCCATTGTGGACTGCAATATCAATTAGAACCCTCCTTTTTTTATGGAGCGATGTATGTTAGTTATGGATTGACGGTAGCTATAGGAGTAGCCGTTTTTATCATAGCTAAAGTTATCCTCGGCTTAGACCTTCTAACCTCTTTTATTGCCATCATTGCAGGATTAATTCTACTCATGCCCATCACCGCTAGAATTGCCCGCAATATTTACATTAATATTTTTGTGCATTACGATAAAAATGCGGTTAAGAAGTAATTAGTCCTCGCTGTTTTCGGAATCATTATCCTTGCTGCTTTCCTAATTCTTCAACTTCATCCAACCATTTTTTCCTTTTCATTTCGTTTGATGATTTTATCACTGCAAAAGCAGAAATGACAACAGGACTTACTCCACAAAATTCTAAAATAGCTATTCTCATAGAGTTATGCCCAGGCCTTCTGTTCACTAGCCAATAGTACCATTTAGGGGTGTCCATGGTAACAATTAATCGTGCCGATTTACCTTTTAATAATTTAACTGGCAAAGGTGATTCTTTATCATACTTAAAAGCAAAATGCGGAAGAAAAACTCTGTCTATAAAACCCTTTAGTAATGCTGGATAAGTGCCCCACCAATTGGGATAAACAAATACCAAATGATTGGCATCCTCTATATCTTTTTGCGCTTGAATTAAGTCAGATTCCAATTCGGATACTTTTCTGTAACCATAAGTTAAAATTGGATTGAACTTTAAATCAATTAAGGAAATGACCTTACAACTTGCTCCTGATTTTTCCGCGCCTTTTTTATAACTTTCTGCCAAAGCAAAACAAAAACTTTCTTTGTCAGGATATCCGTTGATGATAAGTATTTTCTTCATTAGGGTAAGTTTGTTTAAATAAAAAGTATAATTAACAAAGCTACCGACCACAAAATCCAACCTGTTATGCTATTCTGTATTTAAATTACAAGATTCACACAAGACAAAATTTACACCCGCTCCAGTACAACAAGAGCAGTTTCAGCAATCCTTATTCCCGCTGTCCGCTATTGATGTTTTGCTAAAGCAAAAATACCTGACAGCCACTGGCTGTCCTCCTTTTAATTTCAAATCATCGGGGCTAGTTAGGTTTTGTCTTTTGTGAAATTATTATCCGTAAAAACGCGATTCATCGCGTCTCTTGAACATCCCGTATGGGATAACATATCGGTAGACAAAACAACCAATCCAAAGGCAAAGTCCTACAGGGACGGTATAAATCACAAGCCTCCATCCTATTTATTCATCCCGAGCGCAGTAAAAGTATAGTCGAGGGGGCACATCTTAACAATAAAGAAAAACCTTGCCTCACGTCGAGGCTCTCTTACCTTATGTCGAGGCTGTATCGTCACATGGCAAAACTGTATTGTCACATGGCGAAACTGTATTTCCATGTGGCAAAACTATATTGTCACATGACGAAGCCCTATTGTCATACGCCGAAAACCTATTGCCATATGTCGATGTTGTTTTGCCACGTGGCAAAATTCTATTGTCAAACGTCGATACCATCTTGCCATATGGCAAAGCTATCTTGTCATACATCAAAGTTCTCTTGTCTTAAGTCAAGGGGGGCTTATTACGTTGAAGTCAAATCATCACTTGTAGAACTAAGCTGAGACGGGGTGGTAGAATAAACAATATATGTTGTTATACCACTATTCCCTTTCGCCTAATCCCTTTTCCCTCTAGCCTTCTCAAACCGCCTAATATCAACAGTCCTATCCAAAGGCAATCCGTCTTCAATACTAGCATATAAGTCCAATGCCATAGCAGGAGCCAGCATTACCCCTCTAGTACCAAGCCCATTAAGTATATGAATATTCTGGTGTTGAGGATGAGTCCCTAATAAAGGCCTTCTATCTTTCACCGTAGGGCGCACTCCGGCAAAATGGTCTACAATTTCAAAATCACAAGTCAAGATTTCTTTGATTCGGTCAATCAATTCCTGTTTCCCTTCTTCTGTTGGGGTACATGTTTTGTCCTCCCAATTGTAAGTAGCACCCACTTTAAAAAGATGATCGCCCATAGGCAAGATAAACACACTCGTATTCACAATTACATCCAAATCCAAATCAGGCGCTCTTATAACAAATAATTCCCCTTTAGTACCATCCAAGGGCAAATAACTAAAAAACGGATTAGTGTGCATCCCAAAGCCTTCAGCAAAGACAATATGTTTAGATTTTACGTCATGATATTCCAAATAATCCTCGGTAACGGTTAATTGGTTATAATCAAAAGCAACTTCTTTCAACAGATTTTCTTGTTTCAAATAAGCATGATAAGACTCCAATAAAATTCCAGTATCAACATAACCCGTATGCAACACCTCTCCATATCCATAAGGCGAATCAATAGCAGTATAATTAGTATGCACAATAGTAGTGGAAAGAAACGGAGCTAAAGCCGGTTTATCCGAAGCAGCAAACCAATTATTTTGTTCCTCCACTGAAAAAAACTTTCGGTAAATAGGCATTTTAAAATCAACTTGCACCGAAAGCTTAGCCTCAATACCCTCATAAAAGGTTTCTGCTAACGCTAATTGTTTATTAGCCTCCCAAACCTGACTAAATCTTTTGAGAATAACAGGATTATACAAACCCCCAGCAATCTTACTAGAGTTTTGCGAGTGATTATCAAATACTACGAATGATTTGTTGTTTTGCAAAAGTGTTTCTGCAAAAGCTATTCCGGCCAAACCCGAACCCACTATAATATAATCAATCATATTTTAAAGATAAAAAAAACTCCCACCATAACAGTGAGAGTTTTATATTGTTTTAAGAAATACGTCTTAGTAATTCCACATGTCTGATTCAAAGTCACGAATCTTCTCTTTAACTCTAGCCGATTCTAAAAGTTGATTCTGTGCATTATCTTTCATATAATCTTGAATCTGTCTATCGCCATACACATTCTCCTCTTTATAAATTTCACCGTTAAAACGACGAGAATTTAATAAGTGGTCAAAAGAAATTGGCATCGCAGAGTTTTTGTCATTGAACGCTTTTGCTTCATGAAGTACATCCCTTATAGCAGGGAAATACACCCAAAACAATTCAATTACATCTCCGTTTTCTTTACCAATATCTCTAGCTTCTGGCGCAACAGGACATATAGCTAATAATCTGTATTTTAATTCTCCTTGACGTTTGTCAAAGTACCAATACCCTTTTATTTTATAGCCCGAAATATCTTGAGCAGTCAATTCTCTTTTATCTATATACTGAGGATCTAAAACCGCTCCAGACGTAGCAGGAACCGTTTCAGTTACTGTTTTAGCATTTTTCCCTTTTCCTACTTTTTTAGTAATGGTTTGCGCTTTAGGATAAAACTCATCATAATGATCATTGATATAATCTTTACCAGCAGGTATAGTATCAATAAAAGTAAAAGACGAACTCATATCCTTAAATGATTTTTTTGTATTAAAATAATCATCTGTATACACCTCAGTTATTTTACCGCTTTTAATGTTCTTTAATAAAACATCAAATAAAGATCTTCTATCTTTTCCAACAAAAGCAGTATCAATAGGATAATAAAGAGGAAAATTAATTCTTTCATCAATATCAATTAACTCCCAAATGGTTTTACCCATCAATACATCTCTGTCATGAACATAACCATATGGCAATGGTTTATCATTATCAGAAATTAATTGTGCCGGGGTCTTTTTACCAATCTCATCTGGCGTTTTAGCATTAAGCAAGTTGGATTGAGCCATAGAACTAAAGCTCATCACTACTGCACCAGCCACGAATAAAAGATTTTTAATTTTCATAATTTTTAAAATAAGTTATAGTAGGTATAGATAACTCAAATATTATTGAATTTCATAAACTACTGGAGAAGCATCTTTTGTAATAACGTTAGCTCCACCAACAATTTTGGTTTTAATTTCAGAAATCGTAATTTGATCACCTCTCGTTGCTCTTGCTAAAGCAGCAGCACATTGTCCATTCACACGGTCACCACTAACAATAATTGCTGGTTGACCAGGAACTTTGAATGTAAAACGTGTAACTTGGAACTGTAAGTCATACAAGAAATCTTGCAATTCAGCTGTAACTTGAGATACTTGTAAACGTGATTTAGCACCTTTAAGTACACCAATTTGTTTTCCAATAGCACCAGCCGGAGCAGGGATATTTTTAATTCTGAATACTTTTTTATCTGTTACACTTTTTCCGTCTTGCATTTTACCAGTAACACTAACGGTTACTTCAGTACCAGAACCAGGATTCAAATTGTATTTACCTTTTCCACCAGCACTAGATAAACCAGGAGCTGAAGCAGTTACTGCATTATCAGGAATACCAGCAAATGAAATTGTCATTGGGTTAGGTAATCCACGGTATACTACGTTCATTTTATCTGCAGATATGTTAGCAGAATTAGGACGAGGAACCACCACATATTTTCCTTCAAATTTCAAAGGCACTGGTTTACCATCTTCCATAAAAGAGAATGTACCAGTAATGTTTTTCTCTCCAACTGAACCAGCAGTCATCGAAATGATAGCTTGTCCGTTTTCAATTTTACCTGGACCAGAGAAACTTGTTGGAACCGTATTGGCATCGTATTTACCTAATACCACTTTTCCTTTTACAGTTTCACCTTCAAAATAAACATTTTTATCTAAAATCACCATCGCTTGGAAGTTTTTCAACGAAGCAGCCTGAGCAATAGTATTACCGATTAAAGCATTATAGATATCTTGTTCTGTAGACTCAACATCATTTTGCATACTTGTCAACTTAGCAATAGAAGCTACAGCTGGAAATCCTTCAAAATGATAAGCCAAATATTTTTTTGAAACACCATCTTTATCCTTAACATTATCTAAATTAAATTTAGTTTTTATATTACTGATAATAGGTTGGTATTTTACGTCATTTCCAAAGACAGCAATTAAATCTTTTTTATATTTTTCAATATTACTAATTATTTCATCACCTTTACTAGAGTATTTATCTCCTTTAAACCAATGTTCATCGATGTATCCACCTTTGTCCATTGCTTCGTATGGCAATTTTCCTGTTTTTTCTTCTCTTGGAAATTCTTTAGAAACATCTTCTTTCAAAGTTCGTAAATAAGCATAAAGTTCTTTAGAAATTTTTTGAACTTGGTTTGCTTTATCTAAAGGAGCTTTAAAACGAGTCGGATCATCTTCCGCTTTTTGTTCTAAAGTAGCTAATAAACTTTTATTGTATTCTTCTGAAAATTTATTAACACCTTCGAATTTTTCATTCATCAAACCGAAAGCTGTCAATACTTCTTTTGACATATTTAATGCCAACATTGCGATGAAAACCAGGTACATCAGGTTAATCATCTTCTGTCTAGGGGTTAATTTTCCTCCTGCCATTTTTTCTAATTAGTTTATATTATTTGTTTGTAAAATATAGTTAAAAAACTAATTATCTGTTACTCATTGCAGAAAGCATTCCTCCATAAACATTGTTCAATGATGACAAGTTTGAAGTTAAAGACTGCATTTGATCTTTCAATTTAAGGTTATTTTCAGCAACTTCATTGTTGATTTGAGCGTTTCTTTCAGCACTTTGTAATTGCACTTGGTATAAACCATTTAATGTTTCTAATTGAGAAGCTGCTTTAGTCATTTCTTCAGCATATTTCTTTTGTCCAGCAATAGAATCAACTGTTGGAGATATAGCTTTTGCTGCACCTTCAAAATTTTTAATGCTATTTCCTAAGCTTTCCATTAATTGACCATCAATTTTTGCTGCTTTCAACATTTCATCTAATTTTTGAGACAATAAGCCTTGAGCGTCTTTTGGGTCTTCTTTTTTTCCTTTTTCTTTTGCATTACCACCAGCCAATTCTGGATATACTAATGACCAGTCTAATTCAACATCAGGTGCATCAAACGCAGATAATCCGAAGATTAAAGCTTCTACAGAAAGTCCAACAATAAGCATTAAACTCGCTCCAGTCCAGTGTT
>CANJDA010000125.1 GCA_947472705.1 Flavobacteriaceae bacterium | reverse complement strand
TTCATCAATGGTATTGCATCTCTATCTTTGAAAAGCTTGTCTGTACTTTCATCAAAACAAATGGCATCCCAAAGACCAACTGCACCTACACGACCAGAAGTATTGTTTACAAATAATTGAGCAACAGAACCTTGACCTCCTGAAATTAGAATTGCATAAGGTGTAATTTCTTTATAGATATAAGATTTACCCGAAGAACGTGGTCCAAGTTCTACCATATTGAAATTGGCTTCCACTAATGGAATTAAACGACAAAGTAATAGATTTAGCTTTCTATCATCTAATCCATCACTATAAGGCTCATAACCAGCACTACGGAGTAATAATTTTTTCCATTCCTCTTTTGAGAATTCTTTTCGTTTATCTGCAATTTTACTATTATCAAATGATGAAAGTTGAATTGGTTTTATATCACTTACTACAAATGGGAATACTGTAGAACCAATAGTTATCATTGGGTCATATTCCATTTCGATAATTGCCCATATTCCGCCTAATAATAATTTTTCGTGACTGTTAACTAACGCGTCACTAATGTTTGCTTTTTTGATATTACTATTGCTGATATTTGCCCAATATCTATCTTTTTGTGGTTCAAGTTCTACTGAGATTTTATCAATGATTTTATATTTCCCTTTTTCTCTTAGTTTTGACTGAATTAAAGTACTTTCCTCTGGATTAATGTAATGATCACGAAGAATAGCCTTTACATTTTCCATTCCTTCTTTCAATTTTTCTTCATCCTCTGTGCTACAGGTATTGGCTAACAAATATTCCAATACAAAAGCAGGGACATTAGCACCGCCTTTGATAATACCCACTAAGTCTTTCTTTACTACAAAACCTCTGAAGTGTTCTAATGCTTTTTTATCTAATTCGTCTAAAACTATCATACTGATGCTTATTAATTTTTTATAATAATCCGCCCAAATCTCTGGCGTTTGATTTGGTTATTTTAACCGTGTCTAATTGTTCTTGTGTCGTTGCATCCAAAAGAATTGCTTGAACTTCCTTGTTGCCATTGAATGAAAATTCTATTGATTGAGTTACACCTGCTTCGATAGTGAGAATATTACTGCTGCTGAAATTTGTTCCATTTGCATATAACATTATTTGAATTTTGCGACTTGCTGAGAATAGATTACCTGAACTAGTTGCAGCTTGTAATTTTATTCCAAATAATTCTCCAGTAACCTCCGCCAACTCTTTTTTGTTTACTATTTCAACGTTTAATCCTTTATTGACCTCTTGAATTTTCTTGAAAACAAAATTGGGAATAACGATTTCTTGTGGTGTAAAACCACCGTGAGAATATCCATACTCACCTACTGTTTTAAAAGGCCTATGATTTTTTGCGGCATAAACGTAATTGTATTGATTATATTTTTTTTCGAACACAACCCAATCAGAATTATCTTGTTTATTAACGGTCCTTATAAACCGCTCTACAGCTTTAAATTCTCCTTTTGCTTTAGGCTCTATTTTATCTGCTTCATCCAAGAGACCTGTTAATACAAAACCGTGGTCTGTTACTAAATGCACTTCATTATAACCCATATTGAGTAATAGTGTAATTTTTTCATTTAATACCTTTTCAAATTCATCAAAAAGCTTTATGGCGCCTTGCTGTAATGTTTCGCCTGCATCATCAATATCCTTGTAAGTAAGTATCAAATAATCATCTGACATTCCATAATGTAAAGCTTCTAAATTGATGAATGTTAATTTCTTTTCCGTTATTTTAGAAAGTTTCTTTTCACGATCACCGTGCACTGACAATACTTCATTATTACCCACGTACAAGGCACTCATATTGTGCTCTGTTTCTGAGGGCATATCTGCCAACATTGTATTTCGTTCTACTTTGAATGTTTTTTCAAGTGATTGTGCTACAAATTCTGCAATTTCATAACGCACTCCATCACCAACGATTATTGCTGTTTTTGGTTTTGCATTTTTTAATAATTCCGGTAAATATCCTTGTTGGTTGGATTTATATTCTTGTGTATATTCAAACCAATGTTGCAGCACTTGATGGTTTATGCTTTCATAATATTCTTGTAATGGTCTGATGATTTTTTCTTCGTTTAGAAATTGAGCATACAATTTTCTGATTGCTCTATCTATGCTTTGAAAACTAGCTGTATAGAAAGTAACCGTTTTATCAAAACTATTGCAAGCCGTTAATGGTTTGCTATCAAACTCTATTATACTGATTACTTCTTTCCACCAAGTTGGGACAATTTTAGCTACTTTGTTGCTTGAAGCTCTCGTTTTTAATTTATTTGTTTTTTCCTTGATGTAGGCATTGTCTCTTATGTTTTCACAAATATTAGCTAAAGCCAATTTATCAATAGCTTCAAAACAATGGTCTGGATGAACACCCCAAATATTTATACTGCTATTTATTTTGTACTTTGAAATGTAGCTTTTTAAACTATCTGAATACGTATTGCTATCAACCCATTTGTAATAAATATTTAGTAAATCTCCCTCAATATCATTATTTACCAATTTATCAAAAATTAAAGTAGCAATTTCTGAAGCCAATGTTTTTGCTGGCTTGTTCATATAAGGTTGCCCTAATAATTCGAATAATTTTTCCTCAAACAGTCTTTTTATATCCTTGTCTTTACTATTCAAATACTCTTCCGGATTATTTAAAAACGGAAGCAATTCGTCTTCAACTGTTACTAAATCCTCTAAATTTTGTAATATTTTTTTCCACCAACTAATGTCTTTACCCATACCCAACTTTGCAGCTGTTAATAGCAACGGATTATCCATATTGACTTGTAATCCTGTATTGGTGAATAATTTATTTCGCAACCATTCGCTTGGTTTTGTTAAATCTAAACAACCGTGTGTGAAGCAATAGTCAAATAAAAAACTTAACTTATTACTATCACGAGTTACATAAAAAATTATTTTATCATTTTTATGTTTGCTTTCTGCATCATAACGTAGTAATAATTCTTCTTGGACTGTTTGCCATTCTTCTGTCAGTGTATTGTCTGTTCTTAGAATTATTATTCCTTTTTTTTCTACTAATGGCAATAAGAACTCACATTGTCCTGTAGGGTCAAGTATTACAGCACGATTACGTTGTTGTAATTGGTTTTCTATATCTTGTATGAACCAGTTTTCTGTCATTTAGTTTCTCTTAATTTTTCAATTCTTAAATTACAACTTTGCTCATCAAATCCCATCCAGTTATTTTTTACACCTTTTTGAAGCCCACTGATAATCCATTTATCGTATCCTTTTTGCTTGGCAAAATTATCGGCAACATATTCGCCTTCCATATTTTGACGTTCAGGATTAAAAACGTGACCTATTTCGTGAAGTAGTACTCCAACAAACTCTTCTGGAAGTAACTTTGAATAATAATTTGTATCTACTGTAACTAATGTTAAGTTGCCATTAACAGTTATTCCTTCTAAATTAACTTTTGAGGACGGTGCACAACATCTAACAAAAATCACATTTAATTCAACTAATTGATTTATTTCTTCAATAGATAACAAACTAAATAAAGTGTTTATTTCTTGTCTTGAATTGAAGAATTGAATAAAGCTTTTTTGTTTAAAAAGTTTACCAAAATTTAATTGTTTTGTTTCTAGTTCTTTACTCATCCTACCAATCTGCATTTAGGTATTTAGTTAATTGTGGTGCTTTGAGCACATCTGCTCTTAGCAATCCTTTCTTTTGTAATGGTGCAATGTTTTTGCCTACGCCATCGTCTAGCTTTGGATCGTATCCTTCGGCGATGAGTTCATCGATTTTGGCAGTGAATACTTTGATTTCGTCTAGTTGGTGCCTGATGGTTTCTTTTTCGTTTTGTGCTTGTGCGGTATTTACGTCTTGCAATTGAATTAAACGGTATTCTAAATTTTCGACACGATGGCTCAAGTATTGCGTTTTTAGTTTGAATAAACTATCTCTGTTCCATTTGTAGATAATGATATATGTTTCAAACCCTTGCTTTTCGCCAGAACTTAAATGCCAAATAAAAGGTGTTTTAGGCAAGTACATAAATAAGTTAAGATGGTCGCTTAAGTTCTTGAAAAAGTTATTTTCTATGTATTCATTTATTGGTCGTCCTAATAAATTATCTAACTGCATAAATTGTGCAGATGTGAAGCCTTGTTGTAAACAATGTTGCTCTAAACGGTCTAACAAACGAGGTTCTCCAGGCAATCCTACTAATGGAATTATACCGTCTTCATCTTCCATCAATATTGTTCGAATAGCATCGGTTAAAAACTCCAAGGTAATTTCTGCCGCTCTTGCTTGTGGCAACATATTGGCTTCTTTAAACCAATACCAAACATTAATTGGATTTATTTGATGGCGAATGCAAAACTCTTCTAAATCGTTGTTGCTTTGGTAGAGTGTAGCAAAACCTTCTTTGATTTCTATAATTTGTTGTTCATCAAATGTTGTATTCGGTAAGTTTTGGATATGCTCTGTAACTTCTGCTACAGGGTTTTGTAATTGTACTAAAAATGCATCTTTAGCTTCTTTTAATATTTCTAATGAACCAATGGATAGCCCCATTTTTGCTTCTACCTGCTCACGGTCTGCATCGCTGAGTTCATACACTTCGAAAATTAGTTCATTAATAATTGCTTCATTGATTAGTATCTGTGTGTTCTGGATATTCTCAAAATTAAGATATGAAAATACGCGGTTTTTTAAAGATGTTGCATTAAAGGCTAATAAAGGGCTTTGCCCATAGTTAGTTTCGATGATGCGATAAGTACAAAGTAGTTGTTTAACTTCTATATTTTCAGTTGCAAGCTGTGATATTATACTTTCAGGAATATGGGTAGGTTTTACAAAAGGAATTCTTTTAATGTCACCAACTTGAGTGTTAATTGTAGGATTTAAGCAATCAGCAATGTAAAACGATAATTTCGAGTTTAAAAAAGCCAAAGAATAAAAAATATTAGAATATTCGTCAGAGAAAATACAAGAACCCCCAACATCAAACAAATGGTTCTCTGGCATGTAACGAAATGATGCCCCTTTCGAACCTGAAGCTGAATATGTTATTCCCTTTTTAAAATAAAAATTACGACTAGGAAGATGATTACCATTATTCAGTAAAAAATCATATCCGTGGTCGCTATAGTCGATTACTGACCAAAAATTACCATACCATTTATTAAATGAGCCTCCTTTAGAATATAATTTCCATTTTTTTCCATCGTCTATATTTTTTGAAATATCATTGTACATGATTTCCCACCAGAATCTTACACACTTATCATTATTTCCTGTTGCAATGCCTTGCCTCGGCTTAAGAACTTCATCAAGAGGTTTCTCTTTAAAATTTTCTCGAAACCCATCCGAAATCCAATAAATAAAAGGATACCCATCAATTAGTTTTAGTTTAGACTGATTGATGTTGTAATTGTGTTTATTTAAATCATTGCTAACGAAATCATTTAAACTCTCTAAGCAAAAATCTTTTTTGAATTTTTCATTTGGAGTTCTTGTATATTGATCTAATGAAATAAATTTAGAATTTTCTGATTCTATATTTTTTTCCAATACATAAAATGAAATATAAGCCATTATTGATCCAAACAAATTACTTAATCCATAATCTACAAAAATATTGATGTGTAATTTTTCAATAATAAACTTTCGAACATCTTCAAATGACTTAATATACATGAAAGTCATTGGATGTATAAATGCCATTTTTCCATCTTCATTTGTTAGCTCAGTACATCGCTTAATAAATGTTACATATAGGTCACTATTAAATTTAAAAGGCTGCTTATAATTATCATCTATAAACCTTTTTAGTTCTGGGCCAAAATCGCCACTACTAGTATAAGGTGGGTTGGCAACTGCTACATCGTATTTTTGGGTAAGTAGTTGCAAAAAGGTAATGGCATCTTGTGTCTTGGTATTCAAGAAAGTCAACCCTTGTTTGGCGGTATTTTGGGATACTGCCTTTTGTAGATTTGTAAAAAAGTTTGTTCGGAATGTTTCGTATTTTACCAAGTTCTGGTCTGTAAAAAGAGTAATGCCTTCTTCTTTTACTAAGCCGTGCAACTTGATGCTAAACTTTTCTTCTAAACGAATGAGTGAACCAAATTTGTGGGCCTGCTGTAAATCTTCCCAAAGGTCTATCACAATTTTTTCAAGCTGAGTATCTAAGGGAGCACCATTTTCAAAGAGGTGCTTTACTTCTTCATAAGCAGGTAAGAAAAAGTCAGAACTAACGATATTGAAATGCTCTATTTTGGCAGTACGTTTTTTTCGTTTTGCTTTAAT
>CANJDA010000124.1 GCA_947472705.1 Flavobacteriaceae bacterium | reverse complement strand
CTTTTGGAGTATTCTTAGGTGTTAACAAATTCATGAATCATGATTTGACTCCTTTTTATGTTTATGCTTTGATCATTTTAGTTTTGATATTTGCGGATATGGCTAGTAAAGGAAATCCGGCTCGTATGTTATTAATCTTCTCTTTATTAGGTATTGCTGCTTTGGCTATAGGAATGGCTTCAAATGGAATGGTTAGTGTTTATGCTTTTACTAGTGTTGGATTATTCTGTAGTACTTTGTGGCCTTGTATTTTTACTTTAGCTATAAGTGGTTTAGGGAAACATACCAGTCAGGGAAGTAGTTTCTTAATAATGATGATTATGGGGGGGGGTATTATCAGTTGGTTACAAGGATATGTGGCCGATATGAGTAACATACACGTTAGTTATATAGTTGGAGTATTTTGTTTTGCTTACTTGGCTTTTTATGCATGGAAAGTAAGTGGTATATTGAAAAGTCAAGGTATTGATTTTGATAAAAAGGTTAGTGGAGGTCATTAAAATTTAAGACTTATAAATATCAAAAATCCCGCATCGTTTTTACAACTTTGCGGGATTTTCTTCATCAAAACACTAACCAACCTTTATAACTAACAAAATATTTTTTTATTATATGAATATTTCAATCACTGTGCCACAGCCCAGTTTTTATTCTTAAGATTTGATTAATAAAATATAAATTATGCTTAATGAGCATCTTATGTTAACAGAACGTATTTATAAAAATAAACTTGACTAATAATAATATTGTTTTTTTAGTACATTTGCTTCTCTAATTAAAAAGAGCATAATAACTATTATACCACCAATGAAAAACCTATTCGTTTCATTATTTTTTTTGTTACTAACTACCAGTGTTTTTAGTCAACAATACATACCTTATTATGGCAGTGTTGTTGCTCAATGTTCACAAAGTAATATCACAACTGATTTAACTCAGTTCGAAGCTCTTGGAATGAAAAGACGTGGTACAACCGCTTTGCAAAATACCTTGGATTGGTTAAAAAACAAGTATTTAAGTTACGGATACACTGCGCTTCAAATGGAGGAGCAATCTTTCACTAATGGCTCAGCGACTTGCAAAAATTTAATCTTAACTAAGCAAGGAACATTATATCCAAATACCTATGTTATTGTTTGTGGGCATTATGATTCAATTGGAGGTACTGGTACCAATGACAATGGAAGCGGAGTGGCATGTATATTAGAAACGGCAAGATTATTACAAAACATTCCGACGGAGTATTCTATAAAATTCATCAATTTCAGTGGAGAAGAAGATGGTTTAGTGGGCAGTCAAAGTTTTGTGTCCAATAGAGTAAATGCTACTAACCCTAAAATGGATATCCGATTGGTTATAAATTTAGATGAAGTAGGAGGTGTAGCTGGTTTAACAAATGACACCATTACTTGTGAAAGAGATACCAATAATAATCCATCTACTAATAATGCGGTTTCTGCTACTATGACCAATGAGTTGATTACTTGTGTAGGCTTATATTCTCCATTAAACACCTATTTGTCTTATGCCTATTCTTCGGATTATATGCCTTTTCAAGCTAATAATGAAATCATAACAGGCCTTTTTGAAACCAACGAAACTACACATAAACACACCAATACCGATTTGCTAATTTACATGGATCCAGTTTATAATTATAATGTTGCCCAAGCAACTATTGGTGCCACCATGCATTTTGCAGTAGCAGCCACTTCCTTAGAGACCAGTAATTTTGAAAATGACAGTCAGGTAAGTTTTTATCCTAGTCCGGTAAAGGATTTTTTAAACATTAATTTAGGTACTATAGCTGATGTAAATTATACTTTTTCACTTATCGATTTGCAAGGTAAAGAGGTTTTAAATAAGCAAATTGAAAATGCTCATTTTACCGAAACAATTTCTTTAGAAGGATTGTCAAAAGGAATGTATTTAGCCGTTTTACAGACTGCTTCCAAAAGAATTACTAAGAAGATTGTGGTAGAATAACTTTATTTTAAAAATAATATAAAAGCCTCTATTATGGAGGCTTTTTTTATTTTATATAATATTGGTAATTATTTTTTTCATTTAATGCCAGAAATCAATATAAAAGTATTCTAATACAAAAAATAGACAAAGCAATTGATAGAAAAGCTAAAGGCCAATAATAGGGAAGCATTTTATGAATTGGTAGCACTATATAAAGATAGTGTTATCAATACTTGTTATCGCTTTTTACTAAATAAGGAAGATGCAGAAGATGTTTCCCAAGATGTGTTTGTTGCTATTTATCAATCAATAGAAACTTTTAGAGGAGATGCTCATTTATCAACTTGGATTTATCGCATAACGGTAACAAAATGTCTGGATGAAATAAAAAAAAGAAATCGTAAAAAGAGATTTGCTTTAATAAGTAAGATGTTACATATTGATGAAGTTGCCCATTGGATTTCTGGAGGGGTTTTATCAGACACAAATTTGCATGAAGAAGAAATATGGAAAGAAGTTGCAAAGGTGTTAAATACATTACCAGAAAATCAAAGAGTTGCTTATACCTTAAGTAAAATGGACGGATTTAGCAATAAAGAAATTGCAGCTATTATGAACACCACTACTGTTGCCGTTGAAAGTTTGGTATATCGTGCTAACAAAAAAATCACAGTAAAATTAATTGCATTATTAAAAAAATAATTTAAAAGTGCCAGAATGAATATTAATAATCTTCTAATTAATGAAAGTATATGAAACCAATGGAAAATAAGGATATTGTTGCTTTAAAATTGCATGAGTTTGAGTCTGTAAAAATTGAGGCAACAGAAAATTGGGAATTTGCTTTGCAAGCCAAATTGGGTTATGTTGATAAAAGACCTAAGAACAATATCTACAATTTTAAAATCATTTTAGTATTGCTTGTTTTGATGAATCTTTCAGTAATTTTATTTTCAATAAATAAAAAAACAGAAACCAATTTTTCAAATAAACAGCATATGAAGGCTCTTGTTGATGAATTATTAATCCCAACAAACATATAGCTAAATGGATATATTTTATCAAAAGAAACTCGCTACTCGAATCATAATATTTTTGATACTACTAAATTTAGTATTATTAGGATTTATGGTATTGAAAAATGGGCTTAGTAAGGATCCATTGCTTTTTCCAAAAAACGAATCTTATCACGATGTATCTGGAATACTCAAAGAAGAACTTCTATTAAGTCCAGAACAAGTAAATAAAATAGATAACATTAGAAAAAGTTATTTCGAAAAAGAAATTGAGTTGAAGCAACAGATTAAAAATGCAAAAGATGCTATGAATGAGGAAATGTTTAGCATCAACACTAATGAATCAAAAATAATTGTTTTGGCAAGAGAAATATCTGAGAATGAATATAAGATAGAATTATTGCGATTTAATCAGGCGAAAGAACTAAAATCTGTTTGTACAAAAGACCAACAAAAGAAATTCGAATTATTAGTTAAAGAAATTCGTGATTATTTCAGACCCGATAATCAACCTATAAGAAAATAAAATTACAATTAAGTAAATTATGAAAAACTGTTCTATGTTTAAAGAAGTTTTAAAGTGTATTATTTTTGGATTCTATTTTTCGATCCTTGCAGTAAATGCTCAAGAAAAATCAATTATTTTAGGAAGACCAACAGATAATAGTATTACGGCTAGCATTTTATTTGACCAAAACGTAACATATTACCTTGAATATGGCACTCAGCCCGGGAATTACACACAAACCACAGCTTCTTTTACAAATCAATTAAATGTACCAGATGAAATAGATTTATCGAATCTTACCGCTAATACCCAATACTTTTATAGAATGCAATATAAATTAGCAACAGCAACTAATTACACTGCTACCCCTGAATATAAATTTCATACACAAAGAGCACTTGGAAGTCAGTTTATCTTCACAGTAGAGTCTGATGAACATCTATATAGTGGTTATTCTAATGTTGCTATGTACCAAAATACTCTAGCTAATGAAGCAGCAGACAATCCAGATTTTATGTTTTCATTAGGTGATATTTTTGGTGATGATCATGCGCCAACTACTACAACCAGTGCTGATATGGATGCTTTGCATAAAGTATATCGACAATATTTAGGACAACTTTGTCATTCTGTCCCATTCTATGTTTGCTTAGGAAATCACGATGCCGAGAACGATTATTATCTAAATGTTGGAGGAATTTATACTACAACAACTAACAATCTACCCGCAGCACCAAATGGAATAGGAGTTTGGGGTACACTTTGGCGTAAATATTATTATCCTAATCCATTTCCAAATAGTTTTTACAATGGAAATACTACTTCTGAAGATTTTGGTATTGGGATTCCAGAAAATTATTATGCATGGAGTTGGGGAGATGCTCTTTTTGTAGTGTTAGATGTATACAGAACAGAGATAGCACCAGGCGCTACACCTGCTGACGGTTCTAAACCAACCAATTGGGACTGGACATTGGGATATGCACAATATCAATGGATGAGAAATGTTTTAGAAACTAGTACAGCTACACATAAATTTGTTTTTGCTCATCATACTAGAGGCCAAGGCAGAGGAGGAACAGCCACTGCAACAGGTTTTGAATGGGGAGGAATGCAAGGAAATCAATATAAGTTTGACCAGTACCGTCCAGGATGGGGAAAACCTATACATCAAGTTTTTATAGACACTGGAGTTGATATTTTTTTTCAAGGACATGACCATTTATTTGCAAAAGAAGAACTTAATGGGGTTGTCTATCAAGAAGTACCTATGCCCAGTGATGCAACCTATACTTTTGGCTATTCAGCTAATGCAACTGCCTATACAGATGTTACTTTAGATGGGACAGGGCATATTAGAGTTAATGTTACACCAAATTGCGTTACTGTTGATTATGTAAAGTCATATATTTCCGGCACCCCTGGTTCTGAAGGGCATACTAATGGTGAAATTGGATATTCTTATTCTATAGGAAATAATTGTGCTTTAAACAACCCTTCGCAAAATACTGCTTCTAAAGTGAATGTTTATCCCAACCCTGCAAACGACAAGTTATATGTTTCTTTTGCAGATAATTCTTCTCAACATACATATGAATTGGTTAATTTGCTTGGCCAAACCATAGTAAAATTTGATACAAATGAGTTAAATACAATTAATATTCCATCAGGGATTTATTTATTGAAAATTGACAGAATCAATAGTTTTACAAAAAAAATAATAATAAAACATTAAGCCTAAATAACAATGAAAAAAAATGTTATTATCCTCTCTTTATTATTGAATTTAATAATAGCCAATGCACAAACTGTAACTCGTGCTGAATTTCTTGGAAAGCCTACAGACACTAGTGTAACATTAAAAATGTTTTTTTCCGACACAGCAGAAGTTATGCTTCAATACGGAACTACATCGGGAGTTTATTCATTACAAACTAATTGGCAAATCTTTGCTGCAAACGATCCAGTAGAAATAACAATTACGAGTTTGCAACCTGACACCAAATACTATTATAGAGTTTGTCATCGAAATCCAGGTGATACTGATTTTGTTAGTCGTACAGAACATTCATTTCATACTCAGCGACTTCCTGGGAGTAGTTTTACCTTTGTGGTACAAGCTGATCCTCATATGGATGCTTCTTCTGATGGAGCATTATATCAACGTTGTCTTCAAAATCAATTGGAAGATAATCCAGATTTTATGATTGACTTAGGTGATTTTTTAATGACAGATAAATTAAAAAATGCCGCCAACGTAATACCTCATGATACAATTCCATATCGTTGTAATTTGATGCGTTCTTACTATGAAAATATATGTCATTCTGTTCCTTTGTTTATAGCTCTTGGAAATCATGAAGGTGAGGCAGGTTGGAACTTAAATGGGACTGCAAATAATATTGCAGTCTGGGGAACACAAGAAAGACAAAAGTATTTCTTAAACCCAAGCCCTAATAGTTTTTATTCAGGAGATACTTCAATACAAAATTTTGTTGGGCAAAATAATACTCCTGGTCAAAGGAATGCATATTATTCATGGACATGGGGTGATGCTTTGTTTGTTGTTATTGATCCCTATTGGTATACTAATCCAAAGCCAACGGCAACAACAGGTTGGAATTGGACACTTGGGCTTGAACAATACAATTGGCTTAAGACAACCCTTGAAAATAGTAATGCACAATTTAAATTTGTTTTTGCCCATCATATAATTGGTGGTGATGCCGAAGGTAGAGGTGGGGTTGAGTTTGCTAATAAATACGAATGGGGTGGCATGAATTCAGATGGTACTACTCCAGGATTTGCGACCAATAGACCTGGATGGTACGCACCAATTAAAGATTTATTAACAGAACATCAT
>CANJDA010000123.1 GCA_947472705.1 Flavobacteriaceae bacterium | reverse complement strand
GATTAAAAACATTAGATGAAAATGGCAAAGAAAATCCAATATCAAAAATGATAATTTCTATCCTTGGTGTGGTTAGTGAAATGGAAAGAACACAATTAAAAGAAAGACAATTTGAAGGTATTAGAATTGCTAAATTGAAAGGTGTTTATAAAGGTAGAAAGGCAGGTTCTAATGAAGATGTTTTGACCTTTCTAAACAAAGAAAAAAACAAAAAAGCAGTTGAGTATATGAAGAAAAATTATAAGAATACTGAAATCTCAAAGATTACAGGACTTCATATAAATACACTCACAAAGATTAAATCCTACTTGAAGAAAGTTGAATTAAACTAAATTACATTAAACTCAATTACAATTGAGTTTAATGTAATTTAATATACTTTAATTAGAATTAACTGTTAAATAAGTTTGGTTCATTGCATCATTACTTTCATATATTCTTTCATAAAGAAAGTCATTTACATAGTGCTCTGTGGTTGAAAGAGTGCTATGACCTAGGCTCTTTGAGATTGTATAAATATCTTTATTTGTAGTTTCAATCATTAAGTTTGTATATGAGTGCCTTGCCAAATGACTTGTAAAAACAGTATCAATATTACATAATGCTTGCAGTTTTTTTAATTGCTTATTATAGTAGGCAGTTTTGGAAGATAGTTGATTGTATTGATATTTTGTCAAAGTATGTTTTTGAGCATTAAATAAAACATCACTAAAGATTTTGTCATCTAATATTGGAAATATAAACTTTTTAGGATTGGCTTTTCCATAAACAGCAATTTGAAGAATTAATATAGATGAGATTTTATCTCTAATTTCATCCATAACATTAAGCCAACTTTTGTATAACCTTTCTAACTCTTCAACTTTAATTTTATCTTCTTCTTTCTTTGAATTAATTAACTTCAAGTAGATACTAATATTATCTTTTTGTAATTTGTTATAATGGTTTTCAATCTCACTGTAAGACATTAAGTATTTTTTATTGTTGAGGTCAAAAGTGTATTTATTATTAATAACATCATTGCCAGTAGGCAGATACTCAGCCAACCTCAACAAGATTATATAATTTAATTTAATTTTATGTGGTGTTTTTGTTTTGAATTGATTAAATATAATTTCACCACTTACAAGATTTGACCATCTTAAAGTTAGAAGGTCACTAATTCTCAGGCCTTGTGCAAATATTTGAAATACAAAGTAATTTCTATAATGATACAAAGGATTGTCTTTTGATATTGAAGTTTTGAATATCAATTCAATTTCTAATTTTCCAAGTGTTTTTTTAGCAACAGGTGTAGTTTTTTTATTAACTGCTAGAAATGGGTTTTTATCAGGTGTGTATTTATCAAAAACAACCCCTTTATTGAATACATTACTAATTGTTTTAATATACTTTATACAAGAGTTTGCAGATAAACCAAGTCCAAGTAAGTAAGTTTCAAAATCTCTCATTAGAGAGGAGGTTATGTCTTTGAAGTGTATATTTTTAATTCTCTTTAATTCAAGAAAATTAGTAAAGTGCAAATAACTTGTTTTATGTGCTTTATAAGAACCTAATTCCTTTCTTGTTTGAAGGTATAGTAAATGACTATTAAAAAAATCAATAAATGTTTCTTCAACCTCATCTTCTAGAACTCTTACACTCATAATGGCATTGTCTGTGGATTCCATTAGTTTTAATTGATTGATTTTTTCTTCAATTTTAATATTTATTTCTTTGTAATCAGGATGAGTGCTACTTACAGAACCACTCTTTAACCAATATTTTTTTTTATTCAAAGAAATACCAAGAGAAAAGTATTTTGATTGTCTGTTTTCAGTTCTTCTTATGTTTATAATACCAACAGTATCACCAGAGTGTTTTGTCTTAAGACAAGGTTTATAAGTTATTTTCATATATTGCTATTATATTATAATTCAATCAAATACAAATATAGTGTAAAACAAGTGTAAAACAATATGTTTTGATATTCAATTTTAGCATTTATTAAATACTTGATTATCAATTAAATAAATATTAATATTTTGATATATGTAGAACTGGAGGTACCACTTAAAAAGCCCGAACAAACGTTCGGGTTTTTTTGTTATTTTTATGCTATGCATTTTTTATACATACTTTATTCTGAAAAGGCCAATAAATATTATGTTGGTGAAACTGATATTGTGGAAGAACGATTAATAAAACACAACAATCATTCTTATCAAGGCTCATTTACTAAGATTTCAGAAGATTGGAAAATTGTTTTAGTGTTTGAGTGTGTTTCTAGAAGTCAAGCAGTTTTGCTTGAAAAATTTATAAAAAAAATGAAAAGTAAAATTTTCATTCAAAAAATTATAGTTGATAATGAGATTTTAAAAGAGATTATTTTTAAAAATAATTATTAGTTCCATGTGTCCTTGGTTCCCCCGAAGCATCGGGGCTGGAGATACCACTTAAAAAGCCCGAACAAACGTTCGGGTTTTTTTGTTTTATTTCAAAATCTTATTTCCTTGTCACCTTCGCTACAATACCCTTTATCGAAGTCACATTCAACGGAAACTCCAAAAATACATGAACCAAACTCAAGAGGAGTAAGGCAAGAAATCCAATTTTAAAACTATACAAATACAACGCAACACTCACCGCCCATATAGCCAGTATGGATAATGTTTTAGTTCTAGAAAGATTCTTATTCCAACCAATTATTGAGGTTTTTGAAAACCAATTTAAGTAATGATAAGTGTAGGCAAAGGCAATAAAGATTTGAATTTTAATTCCTATAACTGATAGAAAACCAGCATCGGCTACTGGTATAGGTAATAAAAATTTGGCAATACCATAATTCAATATTCCAAAACTGGTACTGTTATACGAATTAACCACACTTTCCTTCAAAGGAAAATAATCAGTAGGGTTAACTTTGCTAACCATGATTATAAACGGAACCAAAACAACAAGAACAATGGCTATTATTCCTGGAGTACTCTTAGAGTTTATCGTTCCGTAAATCATAAACAATAAGGTGAAAAGATACACATGAACAATAGTAGGAACAAAAATAGCTAGTGCTAAAGCAAAATCAGGAAAGTAGTTCAGGGCCAAACAAGTCAATGTCAATGCAGGTACTAAAAACAACAAAAGATGCTTTTTCGCTTTAAAATAAATTAACCCCAAAGCAATAACAACCGCCATCATAGTAATCTCATCCCCCGATTTAGTCAAAAAATCAGCAACACTTTTCACAAACGGTACCTTATTGATTCCGCCTGGTAAATGCAATCTCAAAAAGAAAGGAATAGTAACTAAAAATGCCATTAGAACAAATAGACCAACCCATTTCGTTTCTTTCAAAAAATAGTTTTTCTCTTTTAACCAGTTGATTTCCGTCAAATAATGAAGCGGTCCTAAAAACGCATACGAAAAAAGAAAAAGTTGAAATGGCAAGCTAAAGGCTAAGGCCAATGAAATTACAATCAAAATAACATTGGCAATATCGGTTTCTTTAGTATTCATGATTATAGACTATGAGTTTTACATAACAAGTATACAATAATAAATTTATTCTAAAAAACAACTACAATTCCTTTCTAAAGTACTCATTTATGCAATTCCTTTTTTTAGTAAAATAAAGCTGCTAAAACAACCTAAATTCCTTATATTCATTGGGCTGAAGGCCATTTTGTAATTGCGCCTCCTCACTTTGTGATTACGCTTGCTCACTTTGTGATTGCACCTCCTCACTTTATAATTGCGCCTGCTCATTTTGTGATTGTACCTCCTCACTTTATAATTGTGCCTGCTCACTTTGTGATTTTGCTTGCTCATTTTGTGATTACACCTCCTCACTTTGTAACTACACTTCCTCACTTTATCAATGCACCTCCTTATTATGATTTTGTAATAACTTATCGCACAAAAACTTCATTTAACATAAAAAACCGTGGTTATTTCTAATTTTTTCACTAAAATTGACAGTTTTTATAATCAATCCAATCAATGAAATCAAAACAACTAGTTGTACTCTTCCTATTATCCTGCTTTTCTGTTGTAGCACAACAAAAACTAAGTATTGAAGAAATATATTCTGGAGCCTTCCGCCCTGAAGCTATGGACGAACTTTTCGCCATGAAAAACACCAATCAATACACCGTTTTAAATTTTGACCAAAACACACGCAGCATGCAAATTGATTTGTATGACTTCGCAACCCTCAAAAAAGTGAATACCATTATCGATACTAAAAACTTCCCTGAGCTGGCAGATGGTATCGATAGTTTTGTTTTTAGTAATGACGAAAAGCAATTGCTAATAGCTAATAATAGTAATCAAATTTACCGTCATTCCTTCACTGCCGATTATTTTCTGTACAATTTAGAAACCAAAAAATTAACCAAAGTCCTTGAACAAGTACAAGAACCAACCTTCTCTCCAGATGGTTTTAAAATAGGCTTTGTAAAGAATAACAATCTATTTTACTATGAAATTCCATCAGGAAAAACAATCCAAATCACTTCCGACGGTAAAAAGAATAGTATTATATACGGAATCACGGATTGGGTTTACGAAGAAGAGTTTGCCTTTGTAAGAGCTTTTGAATGGAGTACCGATAGTAAAAAACTAGCCTACATTCGTTTCGATGAAAGTGAAGTGCCTGAGTTTTCCATGACCGTTTATAAGAAAGACTTGTACCCATCTGTAGAAACCTTTAAATATCCAAAAGCAGGGGAGAAGAATGCTAAGGTTTCCTTGTTTTTATATGATGTAGCTTCCAAAGCAATCAAAGCCATTAACTTAGATAATTATTCCGATTTCTATATTGCACGAATTAAATGGACTAATGATGCCAATATAGTAAGCGCCCAAGTGTTAAACCGCCACCAAGATAATCTTGATTTACTTTTTATTGACGGAAATACGGGAGCAGTTAAAGTAATATTGAATGAAAAAGACAAAGCATATGTGGACATTACTGATAATTTAACTTTTCTAAACGATAACAGCTTTATCTGGACATCCGAAAAAGATGGATTTAATCATATTTATTTATATGACAAAACAGGTAAGTTAAAAAACCAAATCACCAAAGGCAATTGGGAAGTTACCGCTTATTATGGATTGGATGAAAAAACAAAAACTGTTTTCTACCAATCGGTTGAAAATGGCTCTACCGTGCGAGATGTTTATCGAATTGGTTTAGATGGCAAAAACAAAGTAAAATTATCGCAACAAGTTGGAACAAATGCAGCTACTTTTAGTCCTAATTTCCAATACTATATCAATACCTATTCAAGCGAAGCAGTACCGCCAACCTATTCGTTGAACAATACCAAAGATGGTAAGCAAGTGCAATCCATAATTGATAACAAAGCATTAGTTGAAAAACTTAAAAAATACAATCTCCCTGCCAAAGAATTCTTCGAATTAACCACCGATAAAGGCAACAAACTAAATGCTTGGATGATCAAGCCCAAAGACTTTGATGCTAATAAAAAATACCCAGTTTTCATGTATCAATACTCAGGGCCGGGTTCACAACAAGTAGCCAAAGATTGGATAGATACTAATGATTTATGGTTTATGATGTTGTCTCAACAAGGCTATATTACAATTTGTGTGGATGGAAGAGGAACAGGATTTAAAGGCGCCGAGTTTAAAAAAATCACCCAAAAACAATTAGGAAAATTAGAAGTGGAAGACCAAATCGATGCGGCCAAAGTAATCGGGAATTATAGTTATGTAGATAAAACAAGAATTGGTATATTTGGCTGGTCCTATGGTGGATTCATGTCGAGCAACTGTATCATGAAAGGTGCCGATGTATTTAAAATGGCAATTGCAGTAGCTCCAGTTACGAATTGGAGATTCTATGATTCCATTTATACAGAGCGTTATTTGCAAACACCACAGGAAAATGCCAGTGGGTATGATGATAATTCGCCGATAAATTTTGTGTCAAAACTAAAAGGAAATTTCCTTTTAATTCATGGTAGCGCCGATGACAATGTGCACGTGCAAAACTCAATGCAAATGATTGAAGCATTGATACAAGCCAATAAACAATTCGATTGGGCTATTTATCCTGACAAGAACCACGGGATTTACGGAGGTAAAACAAGAATACAGTTGTTCAATAAAATGACCAATTTCATTAAAGAGAAACTATAATAAACCAAAATAAAACTAAAACAATAATTATGAGTGAAACTACAGTAAAAACAGGACATCCTAAAGGATTATACTTCCTATTCTTCACAGAAATGTGGGAACGATTTAGTTATTATGGAATGAGAGCCATCTTCATTCTTTTCATGACCAAAGTATTATTAATGAAAGATGCCGATGCATCTCAAATTTACGGAAGTTATACAGGGTTAGTTTATTTGACACCACTTTTAGG
>CANJDA010000122.1 GCA_947472705.1 Flavobacteriaceae bacterium | reverse complement strand
GGTATTATAAGATATCCAATCAAGAAAACATATTTTGAATTGCGATCTAACTGTTTGTTTTGTTTTTCAAAAAGAAATACTATGCATCTAATTGAAGCCAACAAGGCAGCAATTAACAATAAAATTTCATTGGTTTTAACAGAATTATTTAGGTTAAAAAGTATGTAACCTATTATAGCAAAAGTTATTGGTAGTATGGGTTTTAAATGAATGAGCTTGCAAAATTCGATTACTGAAAAAAGTAGGAGTAATCCAAATATTAATAAAAAGCTATAAGGAGAATATAAAGTAGCGCCAATTAAAAGGAGTATGTATACGGCTCCCGATAGGGCTCTAGTTAAGGTAGTACTCATGCTATAAATCTTCTAACAGCATAAGGTATAAATTTTTGGCAGTACTTCCGTATTGCAAAAAATCTTCATCTTTAGCTTTTTCGAAATATTTTATGGTAGTAATATTGGTTGGATAATCTTTATCGTATTTTTTCTTTATCACACGAAGACCGTCACTTTTGGTTTCCAAAATTTGACTGGTAGTGGCCAAAATAATGATATTAATGGGTAAATCGTTTGGCTTATTTTGTTTAATTTGATTAGATGAAAAAAGTACTGAACCTTCATCGGCAATCAAATTTTCACAACTAGCAAATAAAAATTTAGGGTTTTCAGGTTTGTCATAGCTTAGCTTATTCTCATCAAGCAAACTGAATAATTTAGGCTCATAACAAAGAGCTTCACATTCAAACCAATCATTTTCTTCCAAGATGTTTAAAAATTGGTCTTTAACTTCACTTAAGTTTTCACAATATAAAAACTTACCGCCATTTTTTTTGAAATTATAAGTAAACTTTTCATCTACAGGGAGTAGTGAAAAACTAGAAGGTGTATTGTTAAATTCGCTTTGACTTTCTTCGTCAGAGGCATCGTTACCAGAGCCAAAAAATTTTCTGAAAAGACTCATGTTTGTATGGGTATAATCTTGATTAGAATTTGAAATCCATCAAAGATAAAAAAATCTTAATTCAAAAGCATGTTTTGAATTAAGATTTTGAAAAAATGTTAAAAAACGTATGTTACTATACTATATCAGTCTCTTCAGCGGGTAAGTTATAAGGTCTTTTCCCAAAAATGGTTTCTAGATCATCTTTGAAAATCACTTCTTTTTCAATCAGTATGTTAGCTAATTGTTCCAGTTTGTCTTTGTTATCTTGAAGTATTTTTATGGCTCTTTGGTATTCAGTTTCAATTAAGTTAGAAATCTCTTTATCAATTGTTTGAGCGGTTTCTTCAGAGTAAGGTTTAGAAAAATTATACTCACTTTGACCCGATGAATCATAGTAGGTTACGTTTCCTAGTTTTTCATTTAATCCATAAATAGTAACCATAGCACGTGCTTGTTTGGTAACTTTTTCCAAATCACTCAAAGCGCCAGTGGATATTTTATCGAACATCACTTTCTCTGCGGCACGACCTCCCATTGTAGCACACATTTCATCCAGCATTTGCTCAGGACGAACGATTAAGCGTTCTTCAGGTAAATACCAAGCTGCTCCTAAACTTTGTCCGCGTGGTACTATCGTTACTTTTACTAAAGGCGCTGCATGTTCTAACATCCAACTTACAGTTGCATGACCAGCTTCGTGAACGGCTATCGCACGTTTTTCATCAGTAGTAACAATTTTATTTTTCTTTTCTAATCCGCCAACAATTCTATCTACTGCATCTAAAAAGTCTTGTTTGTCTACCGCTGTTTTATTGTTTCTTGCCGCAATCAAAGCAGCTTCATTACATACGTTGGCAATATCTGCTCCTGAAAACCCTGGTGTTTGTTTGGCTAAGAAATCAACATCTAAATCATCTACTTTTTTCAATGGAGTTAAATGAACTTCAAATATTTCTTTACGTTCTCTGATATCTGGTAAGTCTACATAAATTTGACGGTCAAATCGTCCAGCACGCATCAAAGCTTTGTCTAATACATCCGCTCTGTTTGTAGCTGCTAAAACTATTACGTGAGTATTAGTTCCAAATCCATCCATCTCAGTTAACAACTGATTCAGTGTGTTTTCACGTTCATCATTGGAGCCTGAAAAATTATTTTTACCACGAGCACGTCCTACGGCATCAATCTCGTCAATAAATATAATTGCAGGAGCTTTGTCTTTGGCTTGTTTGAATAAATCTCTAACACGCGAAGCACCTACCCCTACAAACATTTCGACGAAATCTGAACCTGATAAAGAGAAAAACGGCACTTTAGCTTCACCAGCAACGGCTTTAGCTAGCAAGGTTTTTCCAGTTCCTGGAGGACCAACAAGTAGAGCTCCTTTCGGAATTTTTCCTCCTAATACGGTATATTTTTCTGGGTTTCTTAGAAATTCAACAATCTCTTGTACTTCTTCTTTTGCGCCTTCTAATCCTGCTACATCTTTAAAAGTAATTTTGACATCTGTTTTTTCGTCAAAAAGTTTAGCTTTCGATTTTCCAATGTTGAAAATTTGACCACCGGCACCACCGGCACCACCAGACATTCTTCGCATAATTAATATCCAAAGTCCAATGATTACAATAAAAGGTAGCAACGTGCCAAACAGTTCTGTCCAGTTACTTCTAGCTTTAAAATCATAATCTTTTAGCTTTCCATCCTGTGCAGCTTTGACAATTTTATTTTGAAATATTTCATCGTTTCCAATGTCAAAGGAATAATGAGGGCCTTTATTTAGATTGCCTAACATGTCTTTGGCCACTTTTTCGTGGGCCTTATTTTTTAATGCGGCTTGTGTTAAATAAGCTTCTCCTTCAGTTTTATTATAGACAACAACTTTTTGAATTTGCCCTTTATCTAAATATTCATTGAATTTGGAATACGATATTTTTGTAGCATCCTGAAAACCGGAGCCACCAATAACATTGAGAACAATAAACAATGCAATTAACCCAGCGTAAATCCACCATGGACTTACTTTAAAATTATTCGAATTCTTTTCGCTAGCCATTTTTTATGTATAAACTTTTAATAATTGGTTTGTATGGTAGTGATTTTGGCATCGCCCCAAAGCCCTTCTATGTTATAAAATTCGCGAATTTGTTTTTGGAAAACATGAACCACAATGTTTACATAATCCATTAAAACCCATTCCCCATTATCGGCACCTTCAATGTGCCAAGGTTTGTCTTTTAATTCTTTGGATACTAATTTTTGAATTGAGTTAACAATAGCGTTAACTTGTGTGTTTGAGCTTCCATTGCAAATGATAAAATAATCACAAACTGCTGTATCTATGTCTCTCAAATCGAGAATGTCAATATCATTTCCTTTTACTTCTTCTATTCCTTTGATGATGTTCGCTAAGAGGACATCGGTCTGAACTGCTTTTTTCGCCATGTAGTATTTATGTATGTTCGGCAAAGGTATCACTTTTTGTCCTTATTTTTGCTTAACAAAAGTTTAAAATTTGCCATTAATTACTTTCTCAACATGTCCTTAATCAAACTCGATGCCATAGATTCAACCAATGACTATTTAAAACAATTGGCCAAAGAAAAATGGCTAGAAAATTATACCATTGTCATTGCAAACAAGCAAACCAAAGGGAAAGGACAAATGGGTTCGAAATGGGTTTCAGAGCCAGGCAAGAACTTAACTATGAGTGTATTAGTTAAAGACTTGTCGTTAGAACAGCTTTCGGTTTTTGACTTTAATGTTGCTGTTGCAATAGCTGCTATAAATACATTGACACAATGTTTTATTCCTTCACTGAAGATAAAATGGCCCAACGACATTATGGCAGATAATAAAAAAGTAGGAGGCATACTAATTGAAAACAGTTTTAAACCTGATAGAACCTTTACAGCAGTAGTTGGTTTTGGTTTAAACCTGAATCAAACCAATTTTGAAACTTTGCCACAAGCCACTTCACTTACTAATATTATGAGTAAGAAATATGATATTGAAGAGATGGCCTATTTATTTCTAAAAATGTTAAAATCCCAGCTTCTCCTATTTCCAGAAGAAACAGAATCGGTCTGGAATTGTTATGATAGTTTACTTTTTAAAAAAGATAAAGTTGTAGCTTTTGAAGATAAAGAAGGAAATCGTTTTATGGCAATTGTAAAAAAAATAACAAGAGATGGTAAGCTTGCATTACTGCAAAATGACGACAAGATTCATAACTATGAAGTAAAAGAATTAAAAATGTTGTTTTAATTTTGGTAGGGTAACTAGAGTTTACTTTGTTTTTTAGGAAACACAAAATAACAAATTACATAAAATTACTTAATTATGAAAAACCTTAAAACATTTATCGGAATTCTGATTTTAACGATTAGCTTGGCATCTTGTTCAAGTGATAGTTCAAGCACTGGAAAAATGGCTATATCAGCAAAAGCTACATACACTAATCCTTCTTCTAAATTAACGACAGGAGTAGTTTTAAACAGTTTTAAAATTAATGTAAGAGAAATTGAATTTAAATTGGCAACAGCCGCTGGAAAAAGTGGCGGTAGTGATGATAATGGAAGTGGTTGGGCTGATGATGGTACATTTGATTCAAGCGATGAAGCAGAGTTATTAGGGCCATGGGAATTGGATTTGTTAAACCAAACTGCACAAATTACAACTGTTGCTGTACCTAATGGAACTTATTCTGAAGTAGAATTTAAGCTAAGCCCAAGTTCAGTGGCGGCTTCTCCAATATTTGGAAAAACAGTCGAAATTAAAGGAACTATAAACGGTACTCCATTTGAATATTGGAATAATTTTGATCAAAAATATGAAATTCATTATCAAGATGCTGCACAAAACTTAGTTATAAGCAATGGTTCGTATGATTTAGTTTTAAATTATGATTTAAACCAAGTTGTTAATACTATTAATTTAAGTAGTGCCGTTGATGGGAACGGGAACGGAATAATAGAGATAAGCCCAATCGATACTGATGGAAATAATGCTTTGGCAACAGCTTTTCATGATCATATGCACGATGATTGTCACATGGAAAGTCATCACAACTAATAAGTTTCATTAATTTAAAAAAAGAAGAGAGGCGCTTCATGTGCCTCTTTTTTTAATGGCTAATTTTTTCATTATATTTATCAGCAAAGCGTTCTAGGTTTGGAATATTAATAACTCCATTACTATCAAATACTTTTTCATCCAAAAGAAGTTGAATGATAAATTTCCAGTTACGAGTGCGAAGCATAGATGATTGTATTGTGATTTTTTGTATTGGAAAAGATAACTTTTTATAATCATTTATGGCGCTTGTTTCTCCACCACCACGATGTACTTGTTGAATGTCTAGAATTGTTTTAGTAGTATTTAGTATGAACAAATGAAACTCATTATTGAGGGCTTTTTTGTCGTAACTAAAAATAGCTTTCTCATCTTGAAATACTTGACCACCTTTAAGTTTTAGTTCTTGAGATTTTATACTATTGGTTGTAATTAAAAGTAATAAAAAAGTAATAAAATGGATAAAGTTTTTCATTGGTTAATTGATTTACTATAGCTAAGATAAAAAAAATGACACTTCAATCACAAAATCATAGTTGTTCATTTTTTAGTATCCGCTTTCAAAGTTTGTTAATTTTTAAAAAGCAGTATATTTTTTTAAAGATAACTTAATTTTAAAATTTAATTTTAAATGTATTTCAATTCTTTCATTCTTAAATTTAACGGTTTGATACAGCTTTTGCTTCTGACTGTTTACCGTAAAAAACTTTGAATAAAAATTAATAATGTACGACGTTGGAATGGAACAGTATTAATTTTAAAGCAGTGATCTACTGAAGCTGCTATTCTAACTCTTGAAAAATTTGGAAATTCATCAGCTATGGTACTGATAATGAATTTTCTTTCTTGTGGTTTTAAATTCGTTGCGAATTGATCGCCGTACATAATTTTACATTGGGTATCTACATTTGTCCAACTCATGATTTCTAAAATTTATTTATTTATTTTAATCACCTCACTTACCCCCGACGCAAAGTCTCAAAGTGCGATAGGGGAGTGAGGAGGTAGGTATATCATAACTGTGCTGTCGCGAACTAATATTTTAAAACAAAAAATTCTTGTTATAGTTTCATTTTTTTGTAAAAGCCAATTAATTTCAATTAAATAATTAAAAATATTGTTTAGCATTTTGCATTATAAAATTTAGGGCTGCATAAAAATTAATAATCTATGATTTGGGGATATCATTTGTTTAGATTATTTTCAATTGTGTGCATTCAAATGTAAATAGTAAAAAGCACAAAAAAATCCTCAAAAATGGGGATTTTTGACTAGTCTTAATCTTACTTTTTATGGCTTGAAAGATAACTTTACGATTTGATTTTTAAAATAATTATTACTCTGAGGCCACTAAAAATCATATTTCCGTTCGATAGCAAACCTAATT
>CANJDA010000121.1 GCA_947472705.1 Flavobacteriaceae bacterium | reverse complement strand
TGCGGTTATAGTGCCTGTTCCGTTAAACTCATCTGACCAAACTAAATTGGTAAAGTTGGAACAAGCTGCAAAAACATATTGACCATTACAATAAGAAACTATTTGACCAATATCTCCATTTTGATTAAATGGAACATTAATCCACTGGCAAGAATTGGTTCCAGTAAAAAATTCTACAGTCAAATAATGTATGCCTGTAGTCCAATTAATCTGTGAAAACACTCCTGTAGTTGCTGTTCCTGTTCCAATCATAACAGAAATGTTTCCTTGAGCATCGGTTAACGGATGTTGAATTTCGGAATAAATGGTAGTACCTGTACTAGAAGTAAGTTTGATATTAAATCGCAACGAAATCATTTGATTGCTAACCACTTGTCCATTACTATATCGTATAGTTGATTGGTAATTAAATTGAGCATTTGCTAGCATTGAAAAAAAGACAAACAAAACAAGGATAGTTTTTTTCATAATTTATTATTTATTACAAATTAAAGGAAGCTTTGTATTTAAAAAACTATTTGATTGTATATAAAAACTATACAACTTATGAAAATAATTTTTTAAAACCAAAGGGGAAATAAGAGTGTGTTTTATTGATAAACCTTTATATAATCAATGATAAACTGTTGCGGAAACATTGAATCATCAATAGCATGTCCGCCAAAATTGCCTCCTACTGCTGTATTTATAATAAAATAGAAAGACTGATTATAGGGCCAAGTATCATCGTTTTTTACAGTAGGCGAAAAAACATATACTGATTGATTGTCAACAAAAAACTCAATTTTATCCTTATTCCAATCAATAGCATAAAGATGAAAACCATCTTCAATATTTTTAACCTCAGTTATTTTTGTATTTACAGTATTTCCGTGACTGTCTTGAGTATGTAATGATGTATAGAGTTTGCTTGGTTCTCTACCAACATATTCTAAAATGTCTATTTCACCGCATTTTGGCCAACCTACTTTTGAAATATTTGACCCCAACATCCAGAATGCAGGCCAAATTCCTTTTCCTGTTGGAATTTTTGCACGTACTTCCATTTTACCATACATAAATTCTTTTTTTCCAGCAGTAGTTATTCGAGTAGATGTATAGTTGTTATTTTCTTTATTAATTGTAATAATTAAATTTCCATCTTTTACTGTATGATTGTTTTGGGTATAAATTTGCTTTTCATTATTACCCCATCCACAGATAGCTGGGCATCCATCACCAAGTTCAAAGTTCCAATTATTTTCATTTAGCTTATCACTATTAAAATTTTCTTCCCATACTAAAGATTTTGACTTTTGTTGGGCAATACAACTTATTGTGCTTACTATTATTAGTAATAGATATTTTTTCATTTTTAATCTAACTTAAAATTGGCTTCTAATGTTTCGGCGGAATTCCCTCCAACAAATACTTTAAAGTCACCTGATTCTGCTTCCCATTTAGCATTTGCGGTATAAAACGCTACTGTATTTTGATCAATTGTAAAAGAAACTGTTCTTTGTTCTTCAGGACCCAATTCAATCATTTCAAATCCTTTTAACTCTTTTACAGGGCGTGTCAAACTTCCAACCAAATCACGGATATAAAGCTGAACAACTTCTTTACCTCTAACTTTACTTACATTCTTAACTACAACAGAAACTGTGATTTTATCCTGCATTGTAAATGTATTAGAACTTAATTTCAAATTAGAATATTCAAATTTTGAGTAACTTAATCCATATCCAAAAGGATAAAGTGGTGTATTTTTTACATCTGAATAATGTGACCAAAAAACACTTTCAGGCTCATTCATGGTTGGACGACCTGTATTTTTATAATTGTAATAGATAGGGACTTGCCCTACGTTTCTAGGAAAAGTCATTGGTAATTTACCACTCGGATTATAATCACCATAAAGAACTTGTGCAATTGCATTTCCGCTTTGAGTTCCAAGCTGCCATGCTTCTACTATAGCTGGAATATTTTCTACAGCCCAAGGAATTGCCAAAGGTCTACCGTTATTTAAAACCAATACTATTCTTTTGTTGACTTTAAAAATTTCTTCTAAAAGCTCTTGTTGAACACCCGGAAGACCTAAATCAGTTTTGCTTCTACCCTCACCAGTTTGCAAACCATGTTCCCCTAAAACCATAACCACAACATCCGATTCTTTGGCTAAATTTATTGCTTCTTGAAAACCTGATTTATCAGTCATGTTAAGATGCAATTCGCTGACAAATTTTGTAGCTCCAACAGTCAAGTCTGCACCTTTGGAATAAGTAAGTTGATTACCACTGTATTTTTGCATGCCTTCTAAAACTGAAACGGCAGTATTATCATCGGCTCCAATCCTCCAGCTTCCTAAAGGACTCGTTTTATCTGATGCTAAAGCACCAATTAGTCCTATTTTAATTCCTGATTTATTTAAAGGTAATAATTGGCCCTCATTTTTAAGTAAGACTATTGATTTTTTGGCAACATCTAAAACCCCTTCTTGAAATTCTGCTTTGCCAACAGTAGCCTTTTCTCGCGCTTCATCACAATATTTATAAGGGTTATCAAATAGCCCTAATTCAAATTTTACTTTAAGAATTCTTTTAACAGCATCATTAATTAAGCTTTCATCAACTTTACCTTCTTTAACTAGAGATATTAAATTCTCCAAATAGGTATACGATTCCATATCCATATCAGAACCTGCATTCATTGCTATTTCAGCAGCATTTTTACTGTCTTTAGCATAACCATGAGCAATCATCTCATTTATAGAACCCCAATCAGACACCACAAATCCGTTGAATTTCCATTCTCCTTTTAATATTTTTCGTTGCAAATAGTTACTGCCAGTAGTTGGAATTCCATTCAAATCATTAAAAGAATTCATTACTGTTTTAACATCTGCATCAACACAAGCTTTAAAAGGAGGTAAAATAGTATTTTGCAATGTGGCTTCACTTATGTCAACCGAATTATAATCTCTACCAGCTTCTGCAAAAGCATAACCAGCAAAATGTTTGGCGCAAGCAGCAATTGTTTTCTCAGATGATAAATCATTTCCTTGAAATCCTTTCACGCGGGCAGTTGCAATTTTACTTCCTAAATAAGTGTCTTCTCCTGCTCCTTCCATGACTCTTCCCCAACGAGCGTCTCTTGAAATATCAACCATAGGAGCAAAAGTCCAATTCAATCCAACTGAAGAAGCTTCTTCTGCAGCAATCTCAGCTGATTTTCTGATGGCTTCCATATCCCAAGATGCCGCTTCTGCTAATGGTATTGGGCTTATAGTTTTATATCCATGAATAACATCAAAACCAAATAACAATGGAATGCCTAAACGAGTTTCTTCTACTGCAATTTTTTGAATAGCTCTAACTTCTTTAACCCCTTTAACATTGAGCATTGCTCCAACCAAGCCTTTTTTCAAATGTTCAAATTTAACTGCGGCTTGACCCTCTTTTGGCGAGGGACCTGTGACATCCCAAAAACCATTATATTGATTCAATTGTCCTACTTTTTCCTCTAAAGTCATTAACTTTAAAACAGAGTTAACTTTTTTATCAATATTCGTTTGTGCCGTTTTAGGAGTAACTATAGTTTTAGTTGAATTACAACTTAGGAGAACTAAAAAAACAGTAAAAATTAAATAGGAAATATTATTAAATTTCATTCTATCGATTTGAATGGTTCAAAAAACAATTACAAGAAGGACAATACCTTCTTGTAATTGAAACTAACTAATTGATCAAAAAATTATTGATATACTCTAACATAATCAACTTCCATAGAAGATTGACTAAAAGCAGGATCTATAACCCCACCAAAAGTTCCTCCCATAGCAACATTCATAATTAAGAAGAAATCATGATTAAAGGGTACTGAACCATTATTAATAAACGAATGGAAAAGTACATTGTCTACATAAAAACGAATTGAATTTGGTGTCCATATAGCCTTATACACTTTAAACCCTGAAGACACACCCGGGAAAGTGGCATTATTTGTTACTGAGTTTCCGCCTGAATTTCCTGGAAAATGGAGTGACCCATATATCACATTTGGATTATTTCCTTTGTGTTCCATAACATCAATTTCTCCACAACCCGGCCAAGTATTAGTATCATAATTGGCTCCTAATAACCATAATGCTGGCCACGTCCCTCCCCCTGAAGGTAATTTGGCTCTGAATTCGATTTTACCATAAGTAAATTCAAACTTGTTTTCTGATTTCAATCGGGCTGAAGTATATCCGCCAGATGGTTGTGTTTTAGCAGTAATTTTTAAATTACCCCCTTGAACAATTACATTATCTGAACTATTTGTATACGTTTGGATTTCACCATTACCCCAACCTCCAGCACCAAGGTCATAGCTCCATTTACTTGAATCAGGAGCACCATCGGTATTGAATTCATCTGACCAAACTAAATTGGTATAATCGGCTATTGGATCTTGTACTGGTGGAATTGTAGTAAAAGTTAAATACCAAGCTAAAGCCGTATTATTCGCTTGTATAACTCTCACTTTCATTCTATTATCTGTAATTGATAAAATTTCGTAAGAACTACTACCCACATAATACGCCATAAAACCGTTATCTGAAAAATTCATAACAGTTCCTCTAGTTTGAGTTAAATGATCAGGGTTTTGCATTATAACAGATTCTGATGGTGCTAAAGAAACATTTTTTTCTCCAGAGGTATCATAACTGTAGCAAAAATCATAACCAGCAGTTCCTCCTACAACATTTTGAAAATCTTTGTTAAAGAAAGTGCTACCGCCATTATTTTGAGTGTATTTTAATGAGTTACCAACTTTTGAAAATGTCATTACACCTCCGTAAAAACAACTACTATCTGAAGAACCTGCTTTTTCCCATGGTTGAGCTAAATAATAATAGCCAAAATAATTTTGTTCAGCATTATCACTATTAGGTCCTACCCCTAAATGGCCTAACTCAGAAGCAGACACATACCAGTTTTTTTGAGTTCCACCAGTTAAAAATTGAACAGCTTCATCATCTGTAAAATTACTCAACACATCTATTTCAATAGTTTGTGTAGTAGCAACACCACCTTTACCTGTGGCAACAACAGTAACACTATAAGTATGAACGCCATTTAAATTATATCTTTTTTGACGTATTCCACTTGGCACACTTTCAGAAGTTCCATCACCGTATACAAATTTATAGGAAATGGCATTATCAGCACTTGCAGTAAAATTCACTAAGCCTGACCCATCTCCATAAGGTTCCGCAGTAGTCTTACCTACTATATCATATGATATTTGTAAATTGGATGGAGTAGAAATATCCCCAAAAGTGGCATTATCTTCTTGACAATTCACCATTAAAAACAAGGTAAGAATTGAAGCTATGCTATATATTATTTTCTTTTTCATGATTTCTATTTTAAAAATTTCAAAGGATTAATTAGATTGTTTAATATCATCAAAAAAGTAAGTAGCACCATTTCCGTTGACTCCAAAGTCAAAGAAAACAACTACTCTTTGATAAGTATATGTCATATTGATAGAGGTAAAGTCAAAAGTTAATTCTTGCCAACTATTAGCTGTAGTTAACGTAGCGTCAACTTCTTTATTCTTTGAAGAATCGGCTAAATTTTCTAATTTCATCTTAACAACAATACCCCCTTGAGGTGACCAAACTTTCATTTTCAATTTCTTTAGTACAGAAAAATCTATTGGATTAGACAATTCAATAAAAGAACCTGCCCAAATTTGTGATCCACTTCCTTTTGTTAATGCCCCAACTTTTGTTGAAGTATTAATGCCGCTAATTTGTGTATTATTAGCAACTAAAGCATTGGCCCCGCCAAAACTTGTAAAACTATAAGGCAATGTAGAAGATTCAAAATCAAGAGGTAAATTAATTAACACCGGCACAGTAACTGTAACAGGTTGTATTACTTCGGCACTTGCAACACCTCCAGTGGTAGCAACTACCTTTACTTGATATGTACCTGCATTAGTGTAGAAATGAGTTACTTCTTCACCTTCTAAAAAAGATATAGGAGTTTCTGTTGGACTTTCTCCAAAATAAACTTTAAACCCACTCTCAAAATTTGCGGTAGCTTTTACTTTAATTCCTAGTGAATTTGAAGGAATTGGTGTGATTGTAGCCACTAAATCAGTTGGAGCAAAAAATGTAACCGTTAATGGTAATATAACTTCAGATGTTTTACCATTTAAAGTAGTTCCCACAATTTTTACTTGAAATGTTCCTTCTAAAAAAGTGTGATTTATTGAGTTTCCTGGATTAACTAAACCAGGTTCAGTAGTTCCATCACCATAATAAATTTCAAATTGAGTTATACCTTCACCTGAAGGGGTGATAATTACATCTCCTGAATTATCAGGTTTTATGGTCATAGTTGCATTGATAGCAGCTGGTGCGTTTATAGCATCCAAATTAGGGATATCATTTTCTTTTGAACAACTCGAAAAGAAAGTCAATGCTATTATCGAAACTATTAATTGTATTTTTT
>CANJDA010000120.1 GCA_947472705.1 Flavobacteriaceae bacterium | reverse complement strand
CTTTTACAATTTTCTTAACAGCAGTTCCTTTATCAGTACTAATTTTCATCATGTAAACACCAACTGCTAAATCACTAATAGAAACTTGACCGTTAGTAGCATTAATGTTTTGAGACATTACTACTCTACCATTCAAATCTGTCATTTCAATTTTACTAATAATAGCATTAACAGTATTAGTGATATTAACAACATTTGTTGCTGGATTAGGGTAAACACTTAATTTAGAAGCAATAAAATTATTTGTCGATAATACTGAAGAAATATCTAAAGTATCAAAGAACATATATGACTGTACAGTACCAACTGGAGAGTTATTATGGAAACCAAAATAATAAATTCCATCAGCAGGAGCTGTCCAAGTAGCAGTTTGAGGCACATAAGCAGTAGCATCATTAGCTGTAATACTTGTAATTACTTCTGTTTGGTTAGCCGCAACTTGAGCATCACCAACCGTAACATCTAAAGTCATATCATTTGCAGTTGCTGGGTATAATCTTGTTGCAAAATTAATTGTAACTTCTTCTCCTGAAAGTAGCGTAATTGCTCTTGAGTATGCCCATCTGTTTGATGCTGTAGTACCAGTAATAAGGTTAAAAGTATACATTGCTGTACCATCTCCACCATCAGCATAACTAGCTGGATTTGATGTTGCACTAGTTGTAAGTGGAGAAAAACCTATAAATCCGTCAGTAAGGTTATTATCTGGATTTTCAAAATCATTATAATAAGGAAGTGGCACCGCTAAATAACCATATCGAGGACCTTGCCAAGCACTTTGAGTAGCTCCGCAATTAGATCTAACATAATATCTGAAATTTAAAGATTCAGGTAAACCAACTATATCTGCTTGTGTATATGTAGTTGCTCCTGCTGGATAACTAACAATTGTTCCCGTTCCTGGAGCATCAGCAAAAGTAGTACTCCAATCAACATCATAATCAGTTGGAGCTCCGATAGCATTGTTCCAATATAAACTAGCACCAGTTGTGGTATAGCTGTCTGGTAAATAAAAATCAGCAGCACCTGGACGAATACATGAAGCTGCTTGAAAATCGAAAGTAAACTGGAATCCAGTGGCAGACCATCTACTATCCCACTGAATATAATAAGTTGTACCAGCAGCAACAGGAACAGTAATATTTGACTTGTAATTTGGTGTTGCCGCATCTGGATCAACGTCATCATTATAATCAACACAAGTTAAAGCAGCACAAGTTCCTTTTAATACAGAAATTCTTGTATCACAAGTAGCAATTGGGTTAACAGCTAAATCAGAAGAAATAGTCATTTCTCCGTTAGAAGCTGGTGTATATTTATACCAAATTGCTTTAATACCAGTTGAAGATGCTAAACAAGTAGCTGAGTAGGTACCTGTAAGTGTTGGACAAGTTAATGTCCCATTTGCAGTAATATTTATAGCATTGGCACAAGTAAGCTGAGCAAAAGCACTACTTCCAAAAGCAAATAAAATGCATGATAGTAAAAGTTTTTTCATAAGATTTTGTTTTTTTTTAGTTTTAAAGGTCAAATTTAATAAACTTCTTTTAATATAAAAGAATTTTAACTAACTTTTTGTTGATACTTACTTAAAGTAGTGAATGTTATTTTTTAAAAATTATTAAAAAACAATAAAAAAACTAATTGTCTTTTTCCCATTTGCCTACAACAGAAGTTGCTATTGCATTTCCTAAATCATTAGTAGCGCTTCTAAACATATCACAAAAATGATCAATCGGTAATATCAAAGCAATCCCTTCTATTGGAATTTTAAACATACCACAAGTGGCTGCTACTACTACTAAGCTAGCTCTTGGCACTCCTGCAATTCCTTTACTAGTAAGCATTAATACTAACAACATTATCATTTGGGTTTCTGTTGTAAGTGGTACATTATATACTTGTGCTATGAAAATACTGGCAAATGTCATATACATCATACTACCATCTAAATTAAAAGAATAACCTAGCGGCAACATAAAAGAAACTATCCTATCCTTAACACCAAATCTTTCCAATTCTTCTGTCAATTTAGGAAATACTGCTTCACTGCTTGTTGTACCAAAAGCAATAATTAACGGACTTACAATTCTTTTTAGTAAAAGATTCATGCTTCCCCTTAAGAATATATAACCAACCAATAATAAAAACAACCATAAAGAACCTATACCTACTAAGAAAGAGCTGAAAAATTTGGCATAAGTTACCAATAATTCATCAACATTTTTTATAGCAAAAACACCTGCTATAGCTCCAAAAACTCCTAAAGGAGCAAACTTCATCACATAATTTACCATTTTTAAAATAATGTGTGAGGTTTTATCTAGTGCAGAAACAACTGGTTTAGCATTAGCACCAATTGAGGCAGCTGCTAATCCGAAAAAGATAGAAAATATTACAATTTGTAATATTTCATTATTTGCCATAGCTTCAATAATACTTTTAGGTATAATATGTTCTACAAAGTTTTGAGCCGAAAAGCCTTCTGTTTTTTCTGTTACTTCAGCTGCTGTGGTTAAATCCACATTGCCTAATTTCAAACCAACACCAGGTTGTAAAGTATTAACCCAAAACAAACCTATCAGTAAGGAAACTAATGAAGCCGAAAAAAACCAACCTAATGCCTTTCCTCCAATTCGTCCAACAGCTTTTATATCACCAAGCTTAGCAATTCCAACAACTAAAGTGGTAAAAACTAATGGTGAAATTATCATTTGCACCAATCGTATGAATACTGTTGCCAGCATTTTTATTTTATCGCTAAAACTCTTGGCATCTTCTTCTATATAATTATTATGGATAAAAATCCCTAAGATTGCCCCAAATATCATGGCAATTACAATTTGTACTGTAAGATTCTTAAAAATTGATTTTTTGGTAGTTGGTTTGGTTTCCATAAACTATTTATACGTTTTGTTAAGTAAATAAAAATCAGCTAAAACAACTGCTGCCATAGCCTCAACAATTGGAACGGCTCTTGGCACTACACAAGGATCGTGTCTTCCTTTGCCTTGTTGTTCAACTACAGTATTTTCATTGGTTAAAACATTTTGCTTCTGAATTAAAGTAGCCACAGGCTTAAAAGCTACTCTAAAATAAATATCCATGCCATTAGAAATACCTCCCTGTATTCCTCCAGAAAGATTGGATTTGGTAGTTCCATCTTCATTGTACAAATCATTATGTTCACTACCTTTCATTCGAGAGCCACAAAAACCACTACCCAATTCAAATCCTTTTACGGCATTGATAGATAACATGGCTTTGCCTAACTCTGCATTAAGCTTATCAAAAACAGGCTCTCCTAATCCGATGGGAGCATTTTGTATAACACAAGTAATCGTGCCTCCAACAGTATCTCCTTGCTTGCGAATTTCCTTAATATAGTTTTCCATTTTTTCTGCTGTAACTACATCGGGACAACGAACTGCATTGCTTTCTGTCAATGTAAAATCTAAATCCTGATAAGGTTTGTCAATAAAAATATCGCCTACGGAAGAAACAAATGCATTGATTTTAATGGCTGGTAAAATCTGTTTAGCTATTGCTCCGGCAACAACTCTACATGCTGTTTCTCGAGCCGAACTTCTACCACCTCCGCGGTAATCTCGAATACCATATTTTTTTTCATAAACATAATCAGCATGGCTTGGACGATAAGAATTTTTATTATCTGAATAGTCTTCCGATTTTTGATTTGTATTAGGTATTATAAATCCTATTGGAGTTCCAATTGTTTTCCCTTCGAAAATTCCAGATAAAAATTGCACCTCATCTTCTTCCTTTCTTTGGGTTACTATTGAAGATTGACCAGGTTTTCTGCGCTGCATTTCATTTTGAATTGCATCAAAGTCAATAATCATTCCAGCTGGACATCCATCAATGATTCCACCCAAAGCTTCACCATGTGATTCGCCAAAAGTTGTAAGTCTAAAAAGTGTTCCGTAACTGTTGCCAGCCATAGTAATTTGTTTTAAACAAATATAGTTTTTTGAATTAATGTTTTGAAATTTGTTTTGAAATTAATTAATTTTATCCCAATTAAAATTTTAAAACTTTTACTTTAAATTATGTAAAAACCTATCCAATTATTACTCTAAATTTGTTTTTAATAGAATTTCAATTAAAAAATCAGTCATTTTTTTTTAAACCAAAATTAATTCAAGAATTATGAAAAAATTATTTTTAAGTGCCATTATGTTATTAGGTTTAGCATGGAGCACACAAGCGCAAGATTTTTCAAAAAATGCATTGGGTCTTCGATTAGGAGACAACGATGGTTTTGGTGGAGAAGTATCATATCAAAGAGGGTTATCCAAAAATAATCGTCTAGAATTAGATTTAGGTTGGAGAAACAGTCAAAGCATTGATGCTGCTAAGTTAATTGGTGTATACCAATGGGTCTGGGAAATTCAAAATAATTTTAATTGGTACGCAGGTCCTGGAGTGGGAATAGGTCATTGGAATTATAATGGTCCTGGCAGTTCTGATCCAGATGGAGGTACTTTTTTAGTTGCTACTGGTGATATAGGTATCGAATACAAGTTTGATATTCCGATTCAAATATCATTTGATTTAAGGCCAGAAATTTATCTTGGAGATAGTAGAAAAGATTACGGAGATAATAATAACAATTATAATTACCATAGTTTTGCTCCCGATTTTGGAATAAGTGTTCGATACACTTTCTAATATAAAACTATCTAAAATAATAAAGAAAACCCATCTCAATGATGGGTTTTCTTTATTTAATTATAATTGGCTTCTTTGAATTAATCTTCAAAATTGTATAAGGATATAAAGTATTGTCGTCGGAAAGGTCAATGGGTGTGTTTTTTTGTGAATCTTTTATAAAAATTTCAATTTGTGTAGCTGTTTCAATTACTTTCTCAATTTTAATTCGGTTATAACTTTCTAGCGTAGGACCTGCATTTAAAATCACAAAACTACTATTGGTAGTATCTGAAGACTTTATTTTTTTCTTCAAAGTTTCATCACCTAACAACATCATAATTTCTTTCGGCTCAGTTAAGATTTCATAAAACTTAATATTAGCCCCTCCATCATTATTGACAGTCAATATTTCATATACTGGTTTGTTTAATCCATTTTTACTCGATGAACAAGAAAATAAAAACAATACCAACGCACAAAAAACTATACCTTTCTTTATCATGATAATTTTGCTGTTTGTTTAGATTCGTTTATGGCTTCTTTATATAAATCTTCGTATAATGGTAAAATGTTTTTGATATCAAATTGTTGTGCCACTCTTAAAGCTCTGGCTCTGAATTCAGCCAAAACAGTATCATCTGAAAGTATTTTTAAGGCATTGGCAGCCATACTATCCAAGTCACCCACATTGCTTAGATATCCTGAAACCCCATCAAAATTCACTTCAGGCAAACCACCAGAATTACTTGAAATCACAGGGACACTCCATGCCATTGCTTCGAGCGCTGCTAAACCAAAACTTTCGGTTTCTGAAGGCAGTAGAAACAAATCAGAATAAGACAATATTTGATCAATTTCATTGCTATTTCCAAAGAAAATCACTTTGTCCTGTATGCCTAATTCATTGCACAGTCTTTCTGCCTTTTCTTTTTCAGGTCCATCTCCCACCATCATTAATTTGGCTGGAATTTTTTCTTGAATTTTATAGAATATCTTAACTATATCCAAAATACGTTTTACTTTTCTAAAATTACTGATATGTGTAACTATTCGTTCTTCTTTCTTAGCCATTACTGAACGGTGGCAAGATATTAAACTCTCATTGCGAATTTTATCCAATTCAATAAAATTAGGAATCACATGAATTTCCTTTTTTATATTGAACAAATTGTTGGTGTCATCTCTTAAACTTTTAGAAACCGATGTCACTATATCAGATTTGTTAATACTAAAGTTAACAGCTGTTTTATAAAATGGATGATTTCCCACCAAAGTAATATCGGTACCGTGAAGGGTGGTGACCATTGGCAAAATAATTCCTTCATCTTTCAGCATTTGTTTAGCCATATAACCCGCATATGCGTGAGGAATGGCGTAATGCACATGCAATAATTCTATTTTATAAAGCTTAACCATATCCACTAATTTACTCGAGAGTGCCAACTCATAGGGCTGATAATGAAACAACGGATATTCAGGAACGTTTACTTCGTGATAGTGAACATTGGAGTTAAGCAAAGCCAATCGCACAGGTTGACGGTAGGTAATAAAATGAATTTCATGCCCTCGATGAGCCAATTCAAGTCCCAATTCTGTGGCAACCACACCACTACCTCCAAAGGTTGGATAGCATACAATGGCTATTTTCATAGAATAATTTTTAGCTCTACGAAATTAAGGAAAATAGCAATGAGATAGTGTAAAAAAGAGTTAAAGATTATTTATCTATAATTGCATCCTGAATGAATTTTTGAATGTCTTCACGGATATTCTCTTTGGAGAGTTTATTTGGCAAGTTAGAATCTGGGAAAGTTCTGTTGGATAAGAATACATAAACGATATCGGTAGCAGGATCAGCCCAAGCCATAGTTCCAGTAAAACCAGTATGTCCAAAGCTCGACATT
>CANJDA010000119.1 GCA_947472705.1 Flavobacteriaceae bacterium | reverse complement strand
ATATTTCTTCAATTTTTTTGAGAATTATTTTGCCTTTAAAATTGCAAATGTTTCCATTTACACTAGATTTTCCGAGTACATTATATTCTTTAGGATTTTTTAGGCTTTTGCTTATTGATATTAGTTTGATAAGTATACGTTGATTGTCTTTACCAATTATGCCGTAAACTTTTTGGTTATCAGTTTTCAACCAAAGATTTGCAAAGTTTTCGTTCTGATAAAGGTGTAAAACATTTTTAGGATCAATATTTCCGTCAAGAATTATTTCTGTATGACATTTTTGGGAAAATAGTTTTCCAAAAAAAAGAAGTATAAGTAATAGAAATTTTATTTTCATTAAGGCGTTATTAAATTTGATACTATCATTAAAGTTCTTATAGCAACCGTTTAAATTTATTATTAATTTTTACATGTACAAAAAATTCCGTTAAATTTCTGAAACTGCCATTGATTACCATCTTTTTGAAATTATTGTTTTAATTGTTTCTTTGGCTTTCAACTACTACAAATATCTATTTATATAAAAATATCACAACCTCATACGATAACTAACACTTAACTTAAAAAACAACCCATCTTGCCAACAGTAATTAAAGGTGTCATTGTTATAATCAGTACCACCTGTTAACTTTCGCATAATACTCCAACCAGTTTCACCTGAGAAAACGATATGTTTAGTGGCATAATAATCAACAAAGCTACTTAGTTGGTTGTCTTGAATTTTTATATAATTTGTGTCCGCCAGTTTATATGAATTGGTTATCGCTCTAAAAGAGAGCCCAGTATAAAGATGAGTGTTCAATTGGTGCTCATAAATCAATTTACCTGGTAATACGCCAAATACATAATTGTTTTGATTTATTTTCCAATCAACACCCACCAAAGGCATAACAAAAAGACCAAAAAACTCTTTGTTGACATACACGCCAAACTTGTATTTAAAGGTGTCGCTTTTTTTATATATTGCTAGTAAGGCACCACCAATTTGAAAACTGTTTTTAAGGCTCAATTCTTCACTGTTAATTCTTGGTATTGCTGTAATCGTTAAAGACCAATGTTTTTTATCTATGGGTAGGATAGCACTGGTGGCTAATGCCAAACTGCTAACAGCAGGGATCGGTTCGTTAACCGTATTGTTTATATTCCAATTTTCAAAAAACGGACTGATAACAATATAGCCATTGTTTTTTAATTTTATGGGAAGATCAGAACCGACATATAAATGAGAAAATAAAGTACCACTTATACCATTATTGTATCGAATACTAAGTAAATCAACATAGGGTTGGGCCTTTAACGAAAATGTTATACTAACCAATACAATAAGTATTATGATTTTTTTCAAACGCTGTTTTTTAAAAACAATATTACAAAATCTAATTGTATTTACGATTTCGTTGTATATTTAGTGTTGTCATGCTACTGTTTCCATCTTATATAAAAATTTGAAATATACAACTGCTAATTCTGTCAAAAGCCACTTGGCTCATATGCAAATCTGAACGATCGCGATTTTACCCTTACTATCTTTCCAAAGCTATTAATCTTCTCCCACATACACAATCCCTAACAATGGGGATTTTTAAGTACAAAACCATGAGATAATCCTACAAAATTGGGTTTTTGGTAGGTTTGGGAGGTGTTTTCTTCGGGCATTGTTCGGTAAAATGCCCTTTTGCCGAAGCGTTGCCGAATAATTATCGAACAAGTATCGAACAAAACCCCTAAAAAACGAGGCAAACTGGACATTTGGGGACAAAACTGGACAAAGGCGGACAAAAGTGGACATTTCTGGACATGGCCGAGAACCTATTCCTTTTTTTTTTGTATGTTCGCAAAAAGGGTGTTTGGCAACGTTTATTTTTGTGGGTAGTATTGCCATAAAAAAACGCCCAAGAACTCAATCCCAGGCGTTTTCTTACTATGAAAATCCAAATATTAACTTACTTCATTTTTTCGTTAATCATACCAATACAACCTCCTACTACAGCAGCCATAACAACTGAAATTGCCACTCCAATAGCTAAAACTTTGTAATCAGGGCTAAGGTTTGCTTCGTTTTCAAAGAAGCCAGCTATTAATCCCTGGAAAAGGCCTATCACCGCTCCTGCTTTGAAGCCAGCTGCCATACCCGAAACAGTAGTTAAGCCTGAAAAAAGATAAGAAATAAAAAATCCTACAGCAAAACAACCGCAACTAATCATGCCCATATTCATGGAATTTTGATCCATTGGGAACGTGTCTTTAAAAAGCATACCATAAAACACCCATCCTAAAATCCAATCTACTATTCCGCCGACGATACCGCCAACAATAAAGTTTTTTACATTCATAATTACTAATTTAATTGGTTAGTATGGTAAAAATATTAAAATAGTAAGGATATGATAATTTGTTAACGATTTAATTGTTAACTTTTTAAAAAAGGGAATTGTTAATAACATTTATGGCAATTGATGGCTCTTTTCTCCTTTGAAAGTCCCGTTATCCACGTCTTTCAAGAATTTAATCACACCCGGGAAGTAATGCTCCTGGTCATCATACTGCGAACAATGACTCCCGTTTGGGCAATATAAAAACCGCCCATTTTGTACTTCGTTGGAAATCCACTGCATGTGTTTGGGGTCCATAGTATCATATTGGGCACCAATCACTAGGGTGGGAATACTGAGTGTTTTGAGCCTAGCGGTAACATCCCAATTTTTAAGGGTGGCGTCACCCGTTATACCAAATTCGCTCGGACCTTGCATGTATACATAAACATTCGGGTTCAAATGTTTGAAGGCTCTCGTAATCGATTCGGGCCATTGCTCGATAGGTTTTCTGAGGATGTGTTCGGTATAATAATATTTGAACAATAATTCGGTATATTTCGGATTAGTATAATCCTTGTTTTTCTCGAAGGTTTTGATTTGGTCAAATACTTCCTTAGGTAGTTTTGGACCTAAGACCTCTTCGGCATATTTGTTATAAGCTGGAGCGCTTGCCATCATGTTGGCTATCACTAACCCTTTTAAATTCTTTTGGTATTTTAAGGCATATTCCATGGCGAGAATTCCGCCCCAAGATTGTCCCATTAAATAGAAGTTGGAGCTATCTAGTTTTAACGCTTTTCGAACTTGCTCTACTTCTTCTACAAAGTGTTCGTTGGTCCAAAGACGGTTGTCATTTGGTTGGTCACTGTAGTAGGAACCAAGTTGGTCATAGTAAATGTATTCTATACTTTCGTTTGGAAAAAAACCATCAAAGCATTCAAAAAATTCATGAGTTCCACCGGGACCTCCATGCAGTAAAAGCACTTTTATTTTTGGATTGTTCCCAACGCGTTTGGTCCATACCTTGAACTTACCAATAGGAGTAGAGATGGGAATCATCTTAATTCCCCCAGTGGCTTGATCATCTGATTTTGAATAGTCGAGATAACTGTTTTTGGCGGTATCGACTTCCTTATTTTTTTTGCAGCCCGAAAATAAAATCATTACAAACAAGCTGCATAGTAGGTGTTTTATTCTCATAGCTAAAAGGATTAAAAGTTAGTTGTATATTTTTTGGTATAAGTCTTTATACTTTTCCATTACAATTTTGCGTTTGAGTTTAAGCGTAGGAGTGAGGTGCCCTCCATCAATTGACCATACATCAGGGGTAAGTTCAAAGCGTTTTATTTTTTCCCAATTACCAAACTTTTCATTAGTAACATCTACTTCTTCTTGGATTCTTTTGATGACCTCTGGGTTGGATATGATTTCTTCATTGGAGTTACCGATAGCTATGTTTTTTCTTTTGGCCCATTCTTTAATAAAATCAAAACTCGGTTGGATGAAAGCAGCTGGCATTTTTTCGCCATCGCCAATCACCATAATTTGTTCAATAAACAAGGACTGTTTCATGGCATTTTCAATAAGTTGGGGTGCTATGTATTTACCGCCAGAGGTTTTGAACATTTCTTTTTTACGGTCGGTTATTTTTAAGAAACCTTCGCAGTCAAATTCGCCTATATCTCCAGTGTGAAAAAAACCTTCTTTAATCGCTTCATTGGTTAATTGCTCGTCTTTGTAATAGCCCATCATCACATTAGGTCCTTTGCACAAAATTTCCCCATCAGCAGCAATGGTCACGGTAACATTTTTGATTACCTTACCAACTGTCCCAATTTTAAAACCTTTATTTCGTTGATCATTTACAGAAATTACGGGAGAAGTTTCGGTTAAACCATAGCCTTCCATAACAGGCATTTCGGCAGCAGCAAAAACTCTAATAAGTCGGGGTTGTAAAGCAGCACTGCCCGATACCATCACGTTTAATTTTCCGCCTAAGCCTTCTTTCCATTTGCTAAAAATGAGTTTGCGAGCTATATTTAATTGCAATTCATACCACCAACCATTAGCGCCATAAGGTTCGTAACGTAATCCTAAATCAATGGCCCAAAAGAACAACATTTTTTTAATTCCGGTTAACCCTTCACCCTTGGCATGGATTTTATCGTATACTTTTTCTAAAAGGCGCGGTACGACTGAAAAAACAGTTGGTTTTACCTCTTTAATATTATCCGATAGCTTGTCGATGGATTCTGCAAAATAAATGGAAACAGAATAGAATTGGTAGATATATAAAATGACTCTTTCAAAAATATGACAGATAGGAAGAAAACTCAAAGCTACACTTGTTCCTTCTTCAAATGGAATCCTTTCGGCACTGTCTAATACATTGGAAACAATATTATTATGCGAAAGCATAACACCTTTAGGCTTTCCAGTTGTTCCTGAAGTATAAATAATGGTAGCCAATTCCTCGGCTTTTACATTGTTTTTTCTTTCTTCAACGTCTGACTGATTGCTTTCGTCTTTGCCTAATTCCAATAGGGTTTTCCAATTTTGACATCCTTCTATTTCATTAAAGGAATAGATTTCTTTCAATAAAGGAATGTTGGGTAAAACTAATTTTAGCTTTTGATACACCACTTCATCAGATACAAAACAATATTTTGCCTCAGAGTGATTTAAAATGTATTGATAGTCGTCTTCCGAAATAGTAGGGTAGATGGGTACGGTTTGCGCTCCTGTTTGTAAAGCCCCAATATCCATGATGTTCCATTCGGTTCGGTTATTAGAGGAAATAATAGCAATTTTATCATTTTTTTGAACCCCTAAACGCAGCAAAGCTCTCGAGATAGTATTGGCTTTTTCTATATACTCCTGCGTAGAAGTTTTGACCCAAACGCCATTGTATTTGGTTACCAAACAAGCTTCTAAATTGTTTTTATTTAATTGGTAATAGGGGAAGTCAAATAGTCTGGTAATGGGAGCCATTGAATTAATTTTGATGCAAATTAAATAATATTCGTTGCATTCACAATTATTACTTTAAAATATAAAAAACATATTGGCTAAATATGTAGTTTTGCATCGATAATTTTAGCAACAGCATGAATAAATTCCCTCGATTTAAAGAATATAAAATTTTGGTCATCAGAGTTTTATTGGTCTATTTTTTTTATTTCATTGCCCGATTGTTGTTTTTTATTTACAATCAAAATTTGATTAAGATTGACGGCGTCTATGACTTTTTCAGATTGTGTTATCACGGATTGACCTTTGACACGACAACGATACTGTATGTTAACGGTTTGTTTATTATTCTTTCTGTGCTACCGCTGGTTTCCAATACCAAAAAGAAGTTTCAGAAGTTTTTGTTTTGGCTGTATTTTGTGACCAATTTAGTGGCGTATGCTACTAATTTCATTGATTTTATTTATTACCGTTATTCCTTTAACCGAAGTACCAGAGCATCATTAGATACCTTGCAAAATGAAAGTAATAAGTCCTTACTGTTTTTCAATTTTCTGCAGAATTATTGGCATGTTTTTTTGTTGTTTTTTGTACTGAGTTACATTTGGATTTTACTTTACAAGAAAACAAAAATCCACACCATTAAAGAACATCCTAATTTTAAATACTTTGCCTTTTCTATTGCTAATTTTCTGCTGATAGTAACACTTTGTATAGGTGGAATTAGAGGTGATTTTAAAAAAAGCACTCGTCCTATTAATATATTGGATGCTAGTCGTTATGTTAAAAATTCCTCCCAGGCTGATGTGGTATTGAACACTCCTTTTGCCATTATCCGAACTTGGAATACCAATTCGTTTAAAAAAGAAAACTATATGCCCAAAGCAGAAGTTGATAAGCTGCTTATTCCTATAAAGCAATACAAAAATAATCCGCCAACCAAACCTAACGTGGTGATTTTTATTATTGAAAGCTTTGCTCGTGAATACAATGGTGCTTTCAATAAAAACACTAAAATATCTGGTTATGAAGGATATACTCCTTTTGTAGATTCGTTGGCACAACACAGTTTGATTTTTACAAATGCCTATGCTAATGGTTGGAAATCCATACATGGCGTCTCTTCTATTATAGCTGGAATTCCATCGTTTAAAGATGCCTTTACCTCTTCGCCTTATCCAAAACAAAAAATTGAATCTTTGGTTTCTACATTGAAAAGTGAAGGTTATGACACTTCTTTTTTTCATGGAGCACCCAATGGGTCAATGGGGTTTTTAGGTTTTGGTAATATTTTGGGATATGATCATTATTACGGTAAAACAGAATACAATAACGATGTTGATTTTGATGGAGTTTGGGGCATTTGGGATGAACCATTCTTTCAGTATTTCAATAAAACGTTGACACAAAAGAAGCAACCTTTTATGGCTACTCTGTTTTCGGTT
>CANJDA010000118.1 GCA_947472705.1 Flavobacteriaceae bacterium | reverse complement strand
TAAGTGGTTTTGAAATACTTCTTCTTGTCTTTTGAAGGTTATTTTAATTATTTCACCTCATCCAAACCCAATAATAATAACTGCGCTGTGGCTTCGTTTGTAGCTACCGGAACATTATGCACATCACAAATGCGAATTAGCATATTGATGTCGGGTTCATGAGGATGACTGGAGTTGGGGTCTTTAAAAAAGAGTACCATTTTGGTTTTACCTTCGGCTACACGAGCTGCAATTTGGGCATCACCACCCATTGGACCCGATAACATTTTTTTTACTTTAATACCAACGGCTTCCACCTTACTTCCTGTAGTTCCTGTAGCAATGAGTTTAATGTTTTCTTTTTCTAAGATATGTTTGTTTTTATTGATAAACTGAACCATATCGGCTTTCTTTCCGTCGTGAGCAATGATTGCGATTTCCATAAAGTGTAATTTGGAGTAAAATTAAAAAAACCACGCGTAGTACGTGGTTGATTTGATTATTTATTTAAAATATGGTACTGAATTAAACCATCTATAGGTCGGCGCAGCACATTGCCAATTTTGATATCGTAATCTTCAAGTGCTTCTTCTAATTCTTCTTTTAAATAAAAAGCAATTGACCCCACAAAATGTATTAAAACCTCTCTACAGTTTTCAAATTGCAAGATGTAATTTTCGACAAAGTTTGTCATTTCTTGCTTAATAATTTTTTGGCAAAAAGGATTCTCTTTATGCTTGATTAAAAATTTAGCAAAAGTTGCTAAATAGGCATTCGGATTAGGTTCTTTGTATAAATTGTGTTTAATATAATCAGCATCAAGATTGTATTCTTCTTCAAATTCAAGGGCTAAATCTTTGGGCATTTTATTAAAGTAATAGCCTCGCAATAAATGTCTTCCAAAACGATTTCCAGAGCAATCATCCATGGCTATATACCCTAGTGATTGTACTTTTTGATGTAGCACTTTGCCGTCAAAATAACTACAGTTTGAACCCGTTCCTAAAATACAAACAATGGCTTGTTCGTCTTTGGGAGTAGTAGCATAAACTGCGGCGTAAGTATCTTCATGAACTACAATATTAGCATTTGTAAAATACTTTGAGAACACATCACTCAAAAATAACTTCATTCTATCGGTACCACATCCGGCGCCATAAAAGAATATATGAGTGGCTTTGCTCTTATTGTGCTCAATATCAAATTTATCGTCAAGACGAGCAATTATTTCTTCTTTATCAAGTACTTCGGGATTTAAGCCCAAGGTTTGTGTGGTAAATAATACTTTACCATTATCATCAATGGCAATCCAATCGGCTTTGGTAGATCCACTATCAACTAATAATTTCATAAATAATTTGGTTAGTTAGAGAAAAGATGAGAGACGAAAAGATAAGAGACATAAAAATTCGGTCTATTATCTATCGGTCTATCATCTTTTTATTATTACAAATTAGCAATATGCACTGATAAATCAATTAATTTGCTTGAATATCCATATTCGTTATCATACCAAGATACTAATTTAAAGAAAGTAGAATTCAATCCAATTCCTGCTTTAGCGTCAATAATTGACGTTCTTGTATCGGAAACAAAATCTTGAGAAACCACATCATCTTCAGTGTAGCCAAGAATTCCTTTCATTTCATTTTCTGAAGCTTTTTTCAAAACGGCCATGATTTCTTCGTATGAAGTTTCTTTGGCCACTTTTACAGTCAAATCAACCACAGAAACATCAATAGTAGGAACACGGAAAGACATTCCTGTTAATTTTCCATTCAATGATGGAATAACTTTTCCAACCGCTTTTGCAGCACCTGTAGAGGATGGTATAATGTTTACACTTGCGGCACGCCCGCCTCTCCAGTCCTTTCTTGATGGACCATCGGCAACCATTTGTGTAGATGTTGAGGCATGAACAGTAGTCATCAACCCTTCTACAATTCCGAAGTTATCGTTAATTACTTTGGCTAAAGGCGCTAAGCAGTTGGTTGTACATGAAGCATTTGAAACTACTAAGTCAGTAGCTTTTACTTCAGCATGATTAACTCCCATTACAAACATTGGAGCATCAGCAGATGGTGCAGAAATAATTACTTTTTTGGCTCCACCAGTAATGTGAGCTTTTGCGGTATCTATAGTGGTAAAGAAGCCTGTACATTCCGCAACTACGTCTACTCCTACTTCATTCCATTGTAATGCTTCAGGATTTCTTTCCGCTGTTACTCTTATATGTTTATCGTTTACATAAAGTTTTCCGTCTTTTACTTCTACTTTTCCTGCAAAACGTCCGTGTACTGAATCGTATTTTAATAAGTAAGCCAAATGATCAACATCTAATAAATCGTTGATGGCTACTACTTCTACATTATCTCTATTATAAGTTTCTCTGAATACGATTCTTCCTATTCTTCCAAAACCATTAATCCCTAATTTTACTTTTGACATTTTATATTAATTAATTTTAATTATGTTAAAACAGATTTTTTTATGTTGACATGATATCAGAAACTCTAAGTAGTTCTTTATCAATTTCTGAATTTCCTTTTATAGCTTGTTCTAAAGGCGTAAGGGCTACTTTATCGGCAAGTAATCCCACCATAAAATTGGTTTTACCTTCAATTAAAGATTCTACTGCTTTCACACCCAATCTTGATGCTAAAACTCTATCAAAACAAGAAGGAGCTCCTCCGCGTTGCATATGTCCCAATACGGAAACTCTAACATCATATTCGGGCAAATGCTCTTCGATATAATCTTTAAGTTGGAAAACATTTTTTCCCATTTTTTCACCTTCAGCCACTACAACTATACTTGATGATTTTCCAGAAGCTTTACTTTTTTTCAAGGAGTCTAACAATCTTTCTAATCCTAAATCTTCTTCAGGTATAAGTATTTCTTCTGCTCCTGCTCCAATACCAGCATTAAGTGCAATATGACCTGCATCGCGTCCCATAACCTCAACAAAAAACAAACGGTTATGCGAGCTGGCAGTATCACGAATTTTATCAATTACTTCGACTACTGTATTTAAAGCGGTATCATATCCTAAGGTGTGACTAGTTCCATAAATGTCGTTGTCAATCGTTCCTGGGATACCCATTACAGGGAAATTAAATTCTTCATTGAAAACCTCTGCTCCAGTAAAAGAACCATCTCCGCCAATTACCACTAAAGCATCAACTTTAGCATTTACTAAATTTTGATGGGCTTTTTGACGACCTTCTTTGGTCATAAAGTCTTTAGAACGAGCTGATTTTAATATGGTTCCGCCTTTGTTAACAATATTATTTACACTACGGGGACCCATTTCTTTAAAATCGCCTTCAATCATTCCTTGATAACCTCTATAAATACCGATACAATCTATGTCGTGATAAGCACAAGTCCTAACTACGGCACGAATAGCAGCATTCATCCCTGGAGAATCACCTCCAGAGGTAAGCACCCCAATTTTTTTTATATTATTTGGCATTTTTTTAGTATTAAAATGTAAAATTAGCAAACAAGTAGGTGTATTTTACCCTTATTATTAATATATTAATAAAATAAAGATAATTCAAACGTTTTCGTTGATAAGTTTTTGACTTGTTAATAGCAAAGTGGGAAGATTATCTTCTAATCATCCGTTGGAATAGCGTCTTTATTTGGTGTAGGTTCTGTTTTCTTTTTTTTGTCATCTTGTTTTTTATCTACAAAATGTAGGTCTTCAGGAACCGGATTAGAATCATGAATTTCATTTTTAGTTGAAATCACTTTATTCAGTTTTTTGCTTTTAAAAATTTTATTGACAAATTCTTTGAAGGTATCAAAATCGACTTCATACGAAATTCCTAAACCTTGAGTATAGCCAATACCTTGACCAATATATGTAATATCATTTTCTTTATTAAAGACTCTAAGATTTAGTGTACCGTCATCATTTACACGGTATTGTACTTCAACATCCCCTACCACAGTCGTTTCATTAATACCCCCAATTGGTACTCCAACTTTACCGTTTACAGTAATTCTATCGTTAATTTTTGAAGTCAAAGAAACTCCAAATCGTCCATCAGTTTGTTGTCCAGGTGTTTTGTCGGCTACTACATATTCTGGTGCCACTGAAATTTTATCATTATCTCCAGAAAAAATATCCTGAAAAAGACTTCCTGCTTTTTCAAACAATAGGTTACTTGGTTGTGATTGACTTACTCCTTCCGAGCTTAAAAAAGTATTTGATGATAATAGTGATAAAGCTTGTATTTGACGCTTGTCTTTGTCGTCTAATTGGGTTTGTATTTCTGATTTTAATGAGCTTGAAACTGTTGGGAAATTAATATTAAAATCGGGTTCTGGGCTTGATAAGCTTCCTTTTACACCGATGACTACTTCAACATCTACTTTTTTGTTAAATGATGGATTATTAATCAAAACTGCTGGGTTTGCTGTAGTTTTATAAACAGCATCCAAATTAAGATTTGCTGACATAGGGTCTCCTGTCCAAGTGATGGAACCTCCTTTCTTTACATCGAATTTCTTATCAATTAATCCGCCATATTTGAAATTATAGGTTCCTTCTAATGCCAAAAAATCTCCCCACATTTCAAATTTTCCAAGTGTATTAATTCGGAAAAGTAAAGTACCATATCCTTTGCCTCTCATACCATGTCCAGATTCTCTATTAAGGATGACTTCTATATTAGCATTATTATTGATTTCAAAATTAAACTCTAGTTCTAAACCATGATAGTTTTTAGTTGAGGCAATATTTTTAGCATTTTTCTTTTTTTCTAACGGGGTTAAAAAGTGTATGTAACCACTTTCCTGAACTGCTTCTGCATCATTAATTGGGATTTTAATATCTGTCCCTTTAGCAGACTCAGCATTAACACGAATCATTAAATTATTCGTTGGTCCTTTTATTGTAGCTGTACCATTCATAAAGGCTTTTCCATAATAGGCTGCATCTTCATGATCTATAGTATTAAGCGCTAAAAGTCGTTTAGATGCTATGGATAAATCCAATTGCCAATCACCAAACTGTTTGTGTTTAATAAAACCGCTAATAGAACCTTTTGTATCAAATTTAGTATCCGTAATATTAGTTTCTCGAATTATAAATTTGTTTTCTGTAACATCTACAATAGAATTATCATCAAAAACATAATCTGTATTGAGGTATGGAATTTTTAATCCGGCATTATTAATAAATAATCTTCCATTATAACTTAATTCATTTAAATCACCATCTATCCTAGCAGTTCCAGAAGCAAACCCACGAATATTTGTAATAACATCACCACCTATTTTGCCTAAAACACCTAGATTGAATTTATCAAAATTCAAATCAATATCTAACATTGTTTTATTGTCAATAATTTCAATATCACCGTCAGCATTAAAAGCTTCGATGTTTTCATTTTCCAAACTTGAATTTAAATGAAATTTACTAAGTGTTTCATCACCTTTTATGTTTAGATTCATTCTTCCAAGAGCAATATTATTCACTTGAAGGCTATCAATTCTAAGCGTTGAAGATGGTTGAAAAACTGTGTTGCTCTGCTTAAAATTAACTTTCCCATTAAGTTTACCATCAAATCTAAATTTTTCGACATCGGGTGTGACTTTATTTAGATTGACATTTTCAAAAGTGAGCTCTAAATCTTTATCTTTTTTACCACTCCATGAACCAAGAAAGTTTATTTTTTGATCTCCGTGTGAAAATATTAAATTTTCAAATGAAAAATTTTTCATCTTTTTATCAAAAACAATTTTGCTGTTTTCTTCATCTTCTTTTTCATTTAAAAACCATAAATAATCTTTGAATTGAAGCTCAGATTTATTAAATCCAATGACATTCTTGTTGTCTTTGTTGATAGTGTGATATAAATTTAAATTGTAAAAATCATTGCCTAATTTGCCTCCTTTAAATTCAGTTCTAAAATGTAACGTATCGTTTGAAAATGTATTAATCATACTGAAATCTCTAACTTTATAATGCTTCGTTTTAATTGAGTCCATTTGTACATAGGCATTATACAAAGGGTTTTTGTTGTCAATTTGAACCAGAATTTTATCGAAGGTATTGTTGTATGCGGTAACTTGAGGTGAATTAAAATCCAACTTAAAATTCTTTGTATCCGAACTAATGTTCCCTTTCAAAAATGTATTAGGAGCGAGAGAAACTTCGGGATTAAAAATTTCGATTATTTTGCTGTGCAAGGCAAAATCAAATTTTAAATATTGGTTAGGGAGCACTGTATTTTGTTTGTAGTTAGAATAGAAACTTCCCAAAGAATTTTCAATCATTTTTTGCAATTGATTGAACTTGTATTTTCCTATGACTGAACCTTCAATAGCATCGGGAGAATTTATGACAATATTTCTTTCTCCAGTATCATCAAAATTAGATTTCACACTTAAGTAGTCTAAAAAAAATTGGTCTTTTTTATTTTGATACGATGCATTAGTAAGTAAAAAATCACCCTTTAAATTGTCAAAAGTATTTCCGCTCGCTTTTACTACAATATCTCCTTTAAAAACGGAGATCGAGTCCTTAATGAAATTCAATTTAACCAAATTAGCATAATCAATTTTAGAATGAAAATCATAGATATTCTCTTTTTTGGATAAATCCACAGTTCCGTTAAAATCCATATACAAATTCGGATCATTTACATAAAATTTTCCTTTAAAAATAGGCTCTTTAAAGCTTCCGTCTACAATAATTTTAGTGTAATTATAACCATTGTATTTCACTTGAAATAAATCACCTACAAAAGATGTATTTAAATATTTTCTTGTGAATCCCTTACC
>CANJDA010000117.1 GCA_947472705.1 Flavobacteriaceae bacterium | reverse complement strand
GGTGAATCCAAATATAGAGAAACTCATCCTGGTCTTCCAAATAACCCGTACCAGCTATCCATAATCTTCCAGTTAGCAACAAAGTAAACGTAAGGACAAGAAAAAAAACGTGCTTTTTTTTCAATCAAAAAGGTTTTAAAAAAGCACTCAAAAATTTCACAGAAGACTCTAAAATATTACACAACACAAATTCGAATTTACCTTTGAATCGCATTATTTGAATTGCTTATTTTATATCTCGAATTTATAAAAAGAATATAAACAGCTTTCAAAAAAGGACAGTTCTGTTCATTATTTATGGAATTGCTTAATAAAAACATTGCGTATACTTACATTTGCGTACTTGTCTTTAACTGCTTTTAATTGTTTTCCTTTTCAATTAAGGGGCATTGTACACAACACTTGTACTTTTATATACTAAAAAACAAACCTTGAAACTAATCATTGTAAGCCTCATCCTATCCTTATCTATATTCACTTCTAATGGCCAAATTAGAACAGAGGATTTATTTAAAGCTCGAATTTATAAGCAAAACCTTATTCCGGCAAATATTGCTTTCGCCTACTCCATCCTCGATGTGGAGGAAGCAGAATATGCCGCTGCAGGAGAAAAGATCTCCGGAGCTGAGTTTAACCTGATTCGCACAGGATTACTACAAATTAACCAGGGCAAAATCGTTCCTTTATATGATGCAATTTCTGCCTTAGACAAACATGGATATTATCGACAACCTAATATGGGTTTATTCCCAATTGGAAATAAATGCTTCGCTACCTTTACTAAGTCGTTAGATATCCTTGACAGTTCATTCAATAGAATTTATTCAATATCACAGAAACGGATCAACCAAATCACGGGACGGAATTTAAGTTGGGATCCACATGGTTTGGGGGAATCTATTGTAAATGGTAAGTATATAGTAATTGGTATGGAAGAAATGGTTACCGCTACATTAGAAGATTCACTGTCCTACTCTTCAATCATTCCTGGCTCCACAACTATATTATATCCCGCTGCCGTAGTGTATAATTTGCGCAAAGATACCGTGGTAGGGGCATTTTATTTTTCCGATCATAAAAAAGAATTCCCACTTTCAAATATACACTTAGCCTCTGTTGCTACTAAAACCAAGGCAGAGTCAAATGAATATGATGGATTTCACATAAACGAAACGTCTTTTGATCCCTTGGTGGCTAATTTTGATAAAAAAAAGCTTGAAATCCTATTTTGCCTTCGCAACAACAAAGATGGGTTAGTTCTAGTAAATTTATTCACTAATAAGGTAATTGCTAAAATCAATGCCCCAGATTTGGCGGCACCACATGGCGGACTGGTAAAATACATTAATGACAGCATACGGTTAATCTCTTTGCATAATAATGGTTACTTAAATACTGGCAAATCACAACCCTTAGAAATGCAGATATATCGGCTTAACGTAAAAACTAAGCAATATCGAAAAATAAGTTCCAAGCTAATTCCAGAGTATAAGTGGTGTCAAAGAGTTGGACAATATTTACCTTGGAGGGGCGATTATTTTTCAACTTTAAAAGATTATTCATGGGTAACAGTGGGAGGAAATTTTATCGGACCTCCTCGATACGAAAACGAAGAACAGACATTAAGAGGTATCCTATACTATCAGGACTCCATTAAAGTGATGGATATTTCAGTTTTAGATACGGCCTTTAAAAAGGCTCCACATCGACACACTTCTTGGACAACTATCGTAGACCAAATGCATCCTATTATTTGGAATTCTCAACCCAAAATTTTATGCGATGAGTCAACTGACAAAACGGTTATACAGGCATATCCCGCAGATCAAACTATTTTAAAAAACGCAAAATGGTATAGGGACGGAGAATTAATAGGTTCAAGTATTATTAATCCTCCCTTTTCAGAATTGTCCATATATTATTTTTCATGCCCTACCAATTACAAGTCGGGCGTTAGGTATTCTGAATATCTAACAGGAAAAGAACTTAATAGTAGGTGCCAAGTTTCTGCTGACTTTAAGTAATTGTATTCAGATGAGTAAAAAGTATGGCCATTGCAATTGTCTTTTTTTGCAACTCGTATTTTTTGAACAACTAGTTGAGTTATGATAATGCAACATTGCAACACTTTCTGTCAACTTTTTCGGAAGTAACTCTAAATGAATTCATTTTAATTATTCGTATTTTTAGTTGCTTTTCAATGAAGTAATTGCGACCAAAGCGTGTACAATACTCAAATACATAAGCCGGATGTGACTGAAAATGTAACTGTTCAAAAACTATGCTGTCTGTAGAAGCAATGTGCAATAGTGATAAAGATTTAATTGCACTATCCGGGAAGTGAAAGTTAAAACATAAGTTACAAGCCTTATAGTATCCAACTGGTAACAGGACATGACACAGGCTATCTATGCACCATTCGCTCCGGGAGGAGTAATGAACAGGCGAAGCCATTTCTTCATAATAGGTAAAATTGACTTTGTTATGTTTTTCAAACAAATGATATTTATAAATAGAATTACGCGGATAGCCTATTCTATTAAAATCTTTTATTACAAATCCGTAATTGATAATGGACAAAATGATTAGTCCGACAATAACATGGTTTATGCTAAACAACCTTTGTTGCTGTAAAAAACTAAGGACTCCAACAACAACGAAAGGATAAAATATATGTAGTACTCTGCCGTGAAAAACCATTTTATGGGAAATGTAAACATAAATACCATATGAAAGATATGCGGTAATGCCAAGAAATAGAACCTGTTTGACTCGAGCAGATTCACTCCTTATAAAAGCCAGATACGTACCTACAAAAAATAGAAGCAAAACTAATACGCCCCATAATTTTTCAACCTGATAGAAATACTTAAAAATGTAATTAAGTCCTTCATCGAAACTAGCCATATTTACAGTCTTTGAATACTGTGACAAAAAATTCAGGTACGAACCACTACCACTGAAACGAGTCAAAAATTCGTAGGTAACTACCACAGCAAAAAAGGGCAAGATAAAAAGCAAGCACTTTTTAATAGCCACCAAAGGTATGCTGTAGTAACGTACAATAAGGTATCCGCCATTGATGAAAGTAAACATAAAGGAACCGTAATAATTAGTAAGCCCTATAGCCGATAATAATCCGGCCAGCAGAATAGTACGGTGTCTCGCTTCATCACGCAACAATAAATTGAATGCTAGCAGTTGAAATAAAAGAGCATGGTCATAGGGCAGAATATGTCTTGTATAAAGATTGAAATTAAAAAGTGTTCCTAACACTATAACGCCAGCTAGCGATAACTCAATGCTGAACTTTAATTTTAATAGGATGTGGTAAAAAACATAAAGAACTAACAAGGATGAGCAAATATTATAAAGCCCTATAAAATATAACACATCGGGATGAAGCTTCTGCTTATCTGTAAGTTCTGCTATAGGTAATACACTAATATATTGCACCAGCCGAATTACTATTTCGGGCGGCTGACCTTGCATATCAAACATGCAATTTGTCCAAGTTGACAAATGAACGAAATCAGCAAAGTGAAGGTGAATCCAAATATAGAGAAACTCATCCTGGTCTTCCAAATAACCCGTACCAGCTATCCATAATCTTCCAGTTAGCAACAAAGTAAACGTAAGGACAAGAAAAAAAACGTGCTTTTTTTTCAATCAAAAAGGTTTTAAAAAAGCATTTAGTGTTTTAACCGGAGATTGTAAAATGCTATGAGGCCCATAACAACTCATCCAACAATGAGGACACTTATCGCGCTTAATTTCTTCTAACATGGCTTTTGCCTTCAAGTTGTGGTAATCACTTAACTTAAAATCTTCGCTTATTTTTGTAATAGGCGGTAGGTACATACAAGGCAAAAGGTCTCCATTTGCCATAAGATGTGCTGATGACAAACCGACATCGCAAGGGACAATGTTTGTTTGACGCTCTTTCTGCAAAAACAAAATGCCAATTTTGAGATAAATCTTAACTAATGCTTCCCCCAAAGAAGAAATTTTATACTCTCTATAAATAGTTTTCATCGCTTCTGCCATTTTCAAATCAACGACTCGGTCCTTATTCTGCCTATTATCCGTCAAAAATATTCCCCCTTGATGAAAAAGAGTCACAGCTTTTATGCTGTCTCTATATTTTTTAAACGAGTTTTGAATAAATGTCAAATTTCCATCAGCGACCGTAATTCCGAAATGACAAGGAATTTTATTTAGCCGAAGTAGATGAAATGTCTCCATGCATTTTGCATAGTTTCCCTTAATTCCCCTGATAGTATCATGTGTTTGTTCATCACCATCTAAGCTGATGGTTACAAACAAATCACAGTTCACCTCCCTTTTCATATGCAACGCATAATCAAGAATACGTTGAGGTAAAAGTCCGTTAGTTGTAAAAGTCAAAATTCTAATTTTGGGAGAGTGCTTTTTAATAAGTTTGACAATCTCGGGAAACTGATTATAGCTTGAAATTTCACCACCTGTTAAGGCCAACCATAAAAGGTGGTTATCCATTTTACTAAGGAAATTTTCGAAATGTACCAAGTCTATCTTAGAAATGTCCTCCTTTTTTATTTTCCAAATATCACAATACAAGCATTTCGAGTTACATTGAGTAGTTAACTCCACAACAACCTTATATGGAATAATACGATGATTCTGTCGAGTCAGTTTGTAATAAAAATGTTCGAGATTTTTTGCTAGAAGGTCTAATACTGTTCTGAGTTTCATTTTTGCAACCGTTATAATTAAAAGCAAAAATTCGCTTTTATGCAAACATTTTTTTGTATAGTATCTTTCATAAATAAAAAAAAGAATTGAGTTTGATTTTTTTCGGCTTACCAGATAACCAACGAAATAACTGCAAAAGCCGATAAACAGGATTAATAGTAAAGATTATCATCGGCAACATTATCGATGGATAAAATATGTGGAGAGTGAGGTAAATGCCTATGTGCATAGCGGTTAAAAAACCGCCATATACGAACGCTAATTTTTTATTAACCAACAAGACAAATGCACCTACCTCTAAAATCAAACCAAAGCAAAGAAGGAGTCGCGCTGGCATTAAATGGTTAGCCCACCAAATTGCAATATCCGAGCCCATTTTTTGTAAATCTAAAGAGCCTGAACTCGCAAAATCGCAATAGTATCTCCTTAATATTTCTAATGCAAAATAAGGCGCATCAGTTGTAAACCATGCCAACCCACTTAGCCTGAGCTTAGCTAAACCCGCTAGAAAATAAACGGCCGCAATCACCTGTAAAGGAAACTGAACCCTGTTTTGTTGAAGGTTTGTTCCGATTCCCGAATTATTAAAAGCATATGCCAAAAATTGGGCAAAAAAAACAAGCGACAGCAAGCCATTCTCATCTCTCATTCCTGTAGATTCCTCCATTGAACAAATCACAACAGATATTGCAGAAATTAAAAAAGTCGTGCTTGTCATGAAAATTTCAAACACGTATAAACCACTGGCAATTACAAGTAAAAGAGCTATTACCCACTTTAAGGTACCTTCGCTTAGATATCGGCAGTCGACAAGATTGCAAACCCCCGAAGGAAAACGTAGATCCGTTCTGAAAAACAAAAAGAAAAGCAGTAGGGTACACAAAACCACAACTATTGAAACCTTTATAGAAATCCATTCTATATCCATCACTCCAAAAAAACAAACTCTATTTTGCACTCCCTTTATAAAGTATTTTCTCATGCGTTTTTAAACTGTTATTTTGATACTGAAAGGAATAGATATTTATACTGAAAGAATCACTCATCATGTGTTTTATTTGATGAGTCAGCAAATATTGATGTAATGTCAATCCGGCCTCTTCACATATTCCTGATATAGGTCGATTTAATTTATCCAAAAAACTGTCGTGCACTAAGATAGATTTTTGAATTTGGAACAAATCATCAGAAGTAACATCGAAGTAGACACTAAAGGGAATAATTTTATCCTTATTGTCCTTCAAGATAAATACATTTGTGACTTGCGGGAAGCGATTGAACATCTCATATTTCGAAAAGGGATGTACTTTAGGAAGTATCAAACAGCCAATCAAATAGAGAAAGAATATAAAGCTAGATTGGATCGTGATATGTTTGTCTGCCATCTTATTATTACAAAAAACTAATCATTAGTGCTATGTAGTAAACTAAAGTGTTCGCTTAATTATCCTATTAACCAAGCCTCCAACCATTAACATCAACTCGTGCACCAGAAAAAATGGTCCAGGGCTATGGGCTAGTAAAAAACGTAGATGCCTCCATCCGTCCCTCCAAGGACGAAGATGGGATGGCCGGCTTCTCCCATCCGGTGATAGAACTACTGGCACCTCAGTAATTCTTAAATGATGAATAGTTGACTTAACAATCATTTCAGAGGCGAATTCCATTCCAGTAGTTTTTAGGTTGAGCGATAACAAAGATATTCTATTAAAGCCTCGCAGCCCACAGTGGAAATCCCCAATCTCGCTTCTTATAAAAAGGCGCGCAATCGATGACAGTACAGGATTACCTAAATATTTATTCATCAAAGGCATAGCATTTGGCTTTATCGTGCCCGTAAAACGATTACCTATTATCAAATCATAGCCAGATCTCAGCTTTTCCATAAATGGATTTAATTGGCTAAAGTCATAGCTATCATCCGAATCACCCATTATAATATAATTGCCTTTAGCGGCCTTAAAAGCTCCCATCAGAGCACTTCCGTAACCCTTTTCCTTTACTTCAATAACTCTGGCACCGCTCATGATTGCAATTTGTTGAGAACCATC
>CANJDA010000116.1 GCA_947472705.1 Flavobacteriaceae bacterium | reverse complement strand
GGTTGGGATTGCAGCAAATATGGCCATGAATTGCTATTCTCAATTTTGGATTATCTAACAGAATTTGAAATAGTTCCTCTAAGAGCGGCATTGATTTTTCCATTATTTTCTCTGAATTGAAATAGAAATTAATGTTTTTAATTCGGATAATATCACCTTTCTTCGCATTGTTAAACTTGGTTTCTAAAGATGATTTTTCTTCTTCTACCAAACTAGTTAGCGTATTATAGGTATCTTTTCCTTCTTCGCTAACTTGCTCTTCCGATACTATTGGCAATGGATTATAATATACTTCAACTTTTCTGTTTTCGCTTTGATTTTTAGATAATTTAAAATCTTTTCCAATTGCTTTTAGTACTACTTCCTCATTTATTTTAATGTTTTTATTTTCTAAAATTGTCTTCATTGAATTAATGCGGCGCATGGCTAGATCTTTATTATAATCTCTTTTATCCACACTATCACAATAGCCTATCATTTTTACAATTTCAATGTTGTTGTTTTTATCAAGCCAATCGGTAAATTCTTGATTGGATTTTACTGTTGGAGTATCTTTATTAAAATCGAAATACACTAGTACCTTTTGCTGACTGAAACTGTTAAGCGTTAGCAGCAGTATTAGTATTTGATTTAAAAATCTCATTAGTTTTCTACAATTAATATTTCGACTCTTCTATTAGCGGCGCGTTCTTCTTCGCTTTTTTCGGGCAGAGGATATATGGGTTGAGAGCTACCAAATCCTTTAAAGGATAATCTTCCTGGATAAATTCCGTTGGCTACTAGAAAACTGTAGATAGCTTTGGATCTTTTGGTTGATAAATCGAGCCGGTCGTTGGGCATGCAACACAAATGACCTTGGATTTCAATTTTTAGTATTGGATTATTTTGTAGCACTAATAAGAGTTCATACATTTTACCTCTTGCTTCGGGCACTACTATGAAGGTATTGATGATAAAATTTAGGTTATCAATTTTTAGTTTTTCACCTGTTTTGGCCTCGTTTATTTTTTTCATGAAAGCCTTATCGAGTTTTATTTCAGTTTGAGAGCCGTCAGGGTTTTCGAATAACATTTTTTCGGGGAACTGAATTTCGGGCTTGGGTACGTTTGACTCGACTAACGGTTCTTTTTTGATACCTAAGATTTCTTCTTCTCGGGGAATGTCTTTTTCGAGTATGTAATAAATGATTACTTTTCGATTTTCGGCTTTGTTTTTAGATTGGTCGAAGGATTCTCCGAAGCTAAGTGTTTTAAAATCCTCTCTTATTTTGATTTGATTTTTGATGGCTTTAAAGATACAATCTACTCTTTTTTGGGCTAAGGTATCATTGAACCCTGTTGAACCATCTTCATCGGTAAAACCGTGTATGGCTACTATTTTGTTGTTTTGATTGAGGGTAATCCAATCGTTAAGTTTGGAAGTTTCTTTAGGAGTTAATTCAAATTTATTACTATCAAAGTATAAAGCATACTGTTCTTGGGCAAAAATATTTGCCGTAAAAAAAAGAAAAAAGAGAATAACTATTTTCCGAATCATATTGAAGCTTTACTATATAACGAAATTACAGCATTTTTAATATAAAAACACCCGACAATTTTAAAAACTATCGGGTGTTATAATAAATAATAAAAAATTTATCTTGTAAACAACAATTCTCTGTATTTGGTTAGTGTCCAAATTTCGTCATCTACCAATAATTCTAATTTGTCGCAATGTTCACGAATTACTTCAAAGTATGGTTTTACTTTGTCACAGTACATTTCAGCCATTTTTTGAGCATCTGTTAAAACGTTAGCTTTTTTACGAGCCTCAGTCATTTCGTCTACTTTAGTAATAATTCCTTCGATATGAACCGAAATTTCTTTGATTAAAACGATTTGTTCTTTGGCTATTTTTTCAAAGTCTTTTCCGAAGATTTCTTTTAACCCACGAACATTTTCAATCAATGTATTTTGATAACGAATGGCTGTTGGAATGACATGATTACTTGCAATATCACCTAGAACTCTTCCTTCAATTTGAATTTTCTTTGTGTATTCTTCTAGTTCAATTTCGTAACGCGCTTCCACTTCAACGTGATTCATTACGCTTAATTCTTTAAAAAGGTCTAGTGCTTTTTTCGAGACTTTAGCTTTCAATGCTGCTGGAGTTGTTTTGTGATTACTCAAACCGCGTTTCTTAGCTTCTTTTTCCCAAGCATCGCTATAACCATCGCCTTCAAAAAGGATGTTTTTAGTTTGTTTAATATATTCTCTTAAAACATTAAATATGGCTTCGTCTTTCTTTAGATCTTTTTTCTCTATTAAAGAGTCTACTTCTTTTTTGAATTCTTTCAATTGTTTTGCCACAATTGAATTTAAAGTAGTCATAGCATTAGCACAATTAGCAGATGAACCTACAGCACGGAACTCAAACTTATTACCGGTGAAGGCAAAAGGAGAAGTTCTGTTTCTATCGGTATTATCAAGCATTACATCTGGAATTTTACCAACTACATTCAACTTTAAATCGGTTTTTTCTTCTGGTGAAAGTTTCCCATTAGAAACACCTTCTAATTCGGCTAAAACCTTTGTCAACTGTGCTCCAATGAAAACCGAAATAATTGCTGGAGGTGCTTCATTAGCTCCTAAACGGTGGTCATTGCTTGCCGTTGCAATGGCAGCACGTAGTAATTCTTCGTATTCATTAACCGCTTTTATAGTATTGATAAAGAAAGACAAGAATTGTAAATTACTCATTGGTGTTTTCCCAGGAGATAATAGATTCACACCTGTATCTGTGGCCAATGACCAATTGTTGTGTTTACCAGAACCATTTACACCTTTAAAAGGTTTTTCATGGAACAATACCTTAAAATCATGACGCTCACCAACTTTAGACATAACATCCATTAATAAAGAATTATGATCAACAGCTAAGTTAGTTTCTTCAAATATTGGAGCTAATTCAAATTGATTTGGAGCTACTTCATTATGACGTGTTTTAACTGGTATTCCTAACAGCATGCATTCTTCTTCCAATTCTCTCATATAATTTAATGCACGAGAAGGAATTGAACCAAAATAATGATCGTCTAATTGTTGTCCTTTGGCAGATGTATGTCCCAATAATGTTCTACCTGTCATCACTAAATCAGGGCGAGAGTTAGCTAAAGAAGCATCAACCAAAAAGTATTCTTGTTCCCAACCTAAAGTAGCTGTTACTTTTTTTACATTTTTATCGAAATATTTACATACTTCAGTCGCTGCCTCATCTACTGAGTTCAATGCACGGAGCAAAGGTGTTTTATAATCTAAAGCTTCACCTGTATAAGAGATAAAAACCGTTGGAATACATAAAGTAGTTCCAAAAATGAATGCTGGAGAGGTTGGATCCCAAGCGGTATAACCACGAGCTTCAAAAGTATTTCTGATTCCTCCGTTTGGAAAAGAAGAAGCATCAGGTTCTTGTTGCACTAATTGTCCTCCTCCAAATTTTTCAACTGGATCTGAGCCATCGTAAGAAGTTTCAAAGAAAGCATCATGCTTTTCTGCTGTTGTTCCTGTCAAAGGTTGGAACCAGTGAGTATAATGAGTGACTCCTTTGGAAACAGCCCATTCTTTCATCCCCATAGCAATATAGTCGGCTAACTTTCGGTCAATTTTAGTCCCATGCTGCACTGCATCTTTCACTCCTTTATAAGCATCTGAAGTCAAATATTGCTTCATTGCTTTATCATTGAACACATTGGAACCAAAAAGAGCTGATTTTTTATCAGCTTCTTCAAATTTCACAGGCTTTCTACCTGAGGCATCTTTTAATGCTTGAAAACGTAAAGTTGACATAAAAATTATAATTTAAAAGTTAAACCCTATTTATTTAGGACAAATATAAGATTATTTTAATTTAAAAAACAAACATACCCTATTTTTTTAGGGGGTGTTGTTAAAATAATTAATAAATAAAATTATTACCCCAAAAATAACAATCCGCTATATTTGTATTTATTAAACCAACCTATTATGACAGTCTGGATCCTATTTATTGTTGCTATTTTAATTTTTCTTGCTTTAGACTTAGGTATTTTCAATAAAAATGCTCATATAATTAAACCCAAAGAAGCGGGAATTTGGACAGCTATTTGGGTAACGCTTTCTTTTTTGTTCTCATTTGCAATTAATTGGATATACAGCAATAATTATATTTCCAACCCAACAAATATTAAACCTGCAGTGGCCACCATGAAGTTTATTACTGGTTACCTTATTGAGTTATCTTTAAGTATTGATAATATTTTTATAATAGCAGTCATTTTTGCTTCATTTAAAATACCTCAAAAATACCAACATCGAGTTTTGTTTTGGGGCATTCTTGGAGCAATACTATTTAGAGGATTAATGATATTTTTTGGGGTAATTTTAATTAATAAATTTAGCTGGATGACTTATTTTTTCGGTGCATTTCTAATTTTCACTGCTTTCAAAATGTTATTCAAAAAAGAAGAAGAGGAAGAATTTAATCCAAAAAAATCGTTTGTTTATAGAACATTACGCAAAATTACACCTGTAACTAGTCATATTGAGGGGGAGTTTTTTTTTGTAAAGAAAAAGCATCTTCGAGTGGCCACCCCTCTTTTTGTATCCTTAATTGTTATTGAGGTAATGGATATGCTCTTTGCGTTAGATAGTGTTCCAGCAATATTAGCTATAACTGCTGATCCCTTTCTTGTTTTTAGCTCTAATATTTTTGCTATTCTTGGATTAAGATCAATGTATTTCTTTTTAGCTAATATGATTGAAAAATTCAGTTACCTTGAAAACAGTTTAATCGTAATTCTGTCTTTTGTAGGCATTAAAATGTTAGTAGTTCATTTTTATAAATTCCCAGAATGGGTTTCAATTAGTGTTATTACATTGTCTTTAGTAACAGGTATTATTATCTCTATTCGAAAAAGTAAAACTGACAATTGATTTTTATTTTATTTGATATGTAGGATTGCGACTTATAGCAGCTATTAAATTTATCCCTTAATTTTACAAATACAAAATTACTTTCCGCTTCCTACCAGAAATCGGAAATACCAAAACCTAACAGTTACTATAAACGGCTGTTATAGGCAGGTGATTTATATTAGTGTTGCGTTACTTTTGCTTCAACAACAAATACTATAGCCTCAACAACAGATGTTTTAGCTCCAACAACAGTTACTCTTGTTCCGACAACAGATGTTTAAGCCTCATTTTTTTTTTACACTTCTAACTAACTGTTATCACTTTTTCGCAAACTTGGAGCACACTTGTCTATAACTATAAAACAACAAAGCCTCTCAAATAATTGAGAGGCTTTGTCTTTTATAAACAATCTTAATGATTATCTTTTAATAACTCTAAGTGTTTTCACTTCTTCGCCTTGAGTTACAACTACATTGTAAACTCCAGTTGGATAATGATCACCTATTTTAATTTCTGATGTTTCTCTAGGGTTTACATCACGTGTTTCAACTATTCTTCCAAGCATATCATAAATTGATACTGCTATCTTATCCTCATTTAATGTTTTCACACTCAAATTGAAATTACTTGAGTAAGGATTTGGATATGCAACTACTGATAAACCAAGATTATCATTTATCGAAACTACATCATTAGAACCTTTAACTATTGTTGAAGGAAGTGTACAATCTAAAGGTAGCGGAGTCGTATCTTGACATCCTGATACAGCATCTATAGTTCCTGTACTGTTATCAGCAGCAACAGCTGAATTATTGATATAACTTGCAAAAGTATAAGTACTTACACGATCAGCACCTGAATAAACTGCACCTTGAATTGTTTTTACATTATATTTTATAGAAACAATATAAGTAGCTCCAGGAGTTGCTCCAGTCACTATTAATTTTGCACCTGTACCACTGCTTATAAAACTACTTACAAAAGTTACTGTTCCACAAGAACTTGTATACAAACGAATTTGTTGTAAATTATTTTTGTCGTAACCCTGCACTTTAAATAGTTTATTTAAATCACCATCATTAGTTTGTTTCACTTCTAATGTAAAATGAGTTGCAGGAGCTACAATATTTGAATAATAGAACATTACACCAGGAATTGCGTTTGTAACTGTTCCTCCTGTTGTACCTGGTCCACTAACTGTTGTACAAACATTATATAATCCCGTTGCAGTACCTGTTGAATAATTACAACAAGTTGTTTGGGTTGGGAAAATATGTGAGCAAGTAGCCATAGATATTTTTTGACTACAAGAAGCTTTCTGACCACAACGGTCTTCAACTTGCCAAGTACGTGTTTGACTACCATCAGGATTAATTATAGTGCTTACAACTGTAACATTTGGATTACCTCCACATCCATCAGTGGCTGTTGGAAGATCAAAATTAAATGCTGCATTACATTGAATTATTTTATCTGCTATACATGAAATAGTAGGTGCATCCGCTTTGTTTATAGTAAATGATCTTGCTACTACTGTTAAATAACATTTATCAGTTACATTATAGGTAACTGTAACAGTTCCTCCTCCACACAAAGTTGGTGCAATTGGATTTCCATAATTTCCTTGTGGAGCACAACCACCACTTACACTAAATTCACTTAACCATTCAGCAAAAGCAACATTTATAGAAGCTTGATCTGGATAAACACAAGCGTTAGCTGATGCGTTAGCTGGTGCTGTTACTACAACATTTGCCGGAGCTGTTACGGTGAAAGTTCTTGTTACTGATCCTGTATAACATTTGTCTGATACATTATATGTTACGGTAGTAGTTCCTCCTGTACATAATACTGGAGC
>CANJDA010000115.1 GCA_947472705.1 Flavobacteriaceae bacterium | reverse complement strand
TTTGTATAATGAAAACATCCCTCCTTCTTCCAAAATAGATAAAATGATCGAACTTTACATCGGCCGAATTAATAAGAACCGATGCATGTATCAAATTCTACATTTTGAATTTTCTACCAAAAAAAGAGAACTCAATTTTGATGGCTTTACAGAAGTAAAAAAATACAATCTAAATGCTCTGAGTAAAATTATTCAGGAAGGACAAAACTCAGGAGAGTTTCAACAAAACATTAATGTAGCGCTCATACCTCCCTTAATCATGGGGACCTATTTCCATTTTCATATGAATAAACCATTCTACTTGGAAATTTTTAACATCAAATCAGAAGAAGATTATAACAACTATATCGCCACTACGCTAACACAACACATTCAAAAAACTATAAAAGCACTTTTAGTTTATGACCCGAGTACTTGAATAATTTTGAATTTAAACCAATAGTAATGTGCAAATTGCATTTAACTAATAAAAAAACAATATAAGCGACATATGAAAATTAACTACTCTTTTTTCCTTATCATACTCCTTTTAGCCTTTACCAAAAACCAAGCTCAAGAGACCCAAGGTAATGCCGAATTAAGCGGAACTAAAAAAATTCTAACTCTGAAAGAAGCTGTTGAAATAGCATTGGAAAACAGTGATGCTGCTGCCCTTGCTAAAACTAAAGTAAAAACTTCAAAATTGGATTTGGATATTACCAAAAACAATAGCTATCCAAGCGTGGAAGCAACTGGACAGTATTTACGGTTATCAAGTGCTCATGTAGATTCAAATTTGCAATCAAATAATAGCTCATCATCGGGATCTTCAGCTCCTTTGAAAGTAGACCAACTAATCATTGGTCAAGTAAACGTTACTATGCCTTTTTTTAACGGGTTTAAGCTTAAGAATAGTATTAACACATCTGAAAGCCTATATAAAGCAGAAACCTTCTCTGAAAAACACTCTAAAGAACAACTAGGAATTGAAATTGTTACTTTGTTTTCTACATTGTACAAAGCACAACAACTAACAACTCTTATCGAAGACAATTTAAAAACTGCTGAACAACGAGTGAAAGATTTTACCGCTATGGAAGAAAACGGTTTGATAGCACGAAATGATTTACTAAAAGCACAATTACAACAATCCAATGTGCAATTATCTTTAGATAATGCCAAAAAAAATACGGCTATTGCCAATTACAAATTAATCACGCTATTAAAACTGCCCGAGACGACAGCTATTGAAATTGATATTGAAACCATCAAAAAAGACATGATAAGCAATCAAGAAAATAAAACAGCTGGTGAAAGAAACGATTTAAAATCATTAGAACTTAAAAAAGCAGCTGCCGAAAGTAATATCAAAATTGCCAAAGGAAATTACTATCCTTCCATTTCATTGTCTGGTGGATATATAACTTTCGATTTGAATAATGTGCTAACAGTTACCAATGCGATGAACGTAGGTGTCGGCTTATCTTATGATTTATCAAACATATTTAAAAACGGAAAACAAGTTAAACTGGCCCAAAGTAAAGCAAAGGAAACAGAAATAGAAGTGGCGATGATGAGTGACCAAATTAAAGAAGAAGTCTTTCAAGCTAAAGAAAACTACGCTCTTTCACTAAAACAAAGCAGTGTATACGAAAAGGCCTTAGAACAAGCTACCGAAAATTATCGCATTGTAAAAGATAAATACGATAATAATCTATCTGATACCAACGATTTATTGGAAGCAGATAACCAACAGTTACAAGCAAAAATCAATCAGGCGCTTTCAAAAGCCGATATTGCTCAAAAATACTACGAACTACAATATGCTTCTGGAAAATTAATCAACTCACTAAACATCACTCCAAACTAAAATTTTCAACCCATGGAAAATAAAAAAACAAATAAAAAATTCACACTAATCTTTATCGTTTTACTTGCTTTAGGTATTATATATGGCGGTTACAAATACATCCACTCCTTATCACATGAAACTACTGATGATGCGCAATTAGCCAAAAAGATGAATCCCATTATCCCAAGAGTTGGAGGCTATGTCACCAAAGTGTTTGTAAAGGACAACGATATGGTTAAAAAAGGTGATACCCTTTTTGTTATTGATAATAATGATTACATCGTAAAATTGGAAGAAGCTAAAGCTAATTTGTCTGCAGCCGAAAGTAATTTAGAAGTAGCTAAAGCCGATATTGGTTCTGCGGAAGCAACTGTTTCTGTATCGAGTGCCAATGTGCAATCGGCTTTTGGGAATATTGAATCTGCTAAAATCAGATTAAAAAGAGCTTCAGCCGACTTTGATCGTTACAATAATTTATACAAAAATCATTCGATTACCAAACAACAATTTGAACAAGCGGAAGCTACCAAACAAGAAGCCGAAAACCAAGTTAAAATTTTGCAGGAACAACAAAAAGCAGCGGCTTCTCAAAAATCGGTGGCGGCATCCAAAACCAATGTGAGCAATAAACAAGTTCTAGTAGCTGCAGCTAATGTCAAAAAAGCACAAGCTGCTCTTGAAGCTGCCAATTTGAATTTAAGTTATACCACAATTACAGCTTCTATTGATGGACAAGTATCAACCGTTGATATTCAACCGGGGCAATTAGTTCAACCAGGTCAATCGTTATTTTATATCGTAAACAATTATGAAACATGGGTAATCGCTAACTTTAAAGAAACCCAGTTGGATAAAATGCGCCAAGGTCAAAAAGTAAAACTAAAAATTGACGCATTCCCAGGTACTGATTTTGAAGGTGAAGTAAGTTCGTTTTCTCCAGCTACTGGTTCCAAATTCTCCCTTTTGCCCCCTGATAATGCCAGTGGAAACTTTGTAAAAACCGTACAAAGGCTTCCTGTTAGAATTAATTTTACCGAAAATAACGACAAAGAAAAATTACAATTATTGCGCTCTGGAATGAATGTAGATGTAGATGTGATTCTAAAGTAATTTGCAATTCTTAATTTAAAAAAAATGGCAACAGCACCCGTAGTACAAGATGATTTAGTAGAATATGGTTTCAGGCGAACCATAATTACTATCACTGCAGTACTTTGTGCCTTGCTTGAAATTGTAGACACCACCATTGTAAACGTAGCATTAAACAACATGCGCGGGAGTTTGGGAGCCTCACTTAACGATGTGGCTTGGGTAATTACTGCCTATGCCATTGCCAATGTAATTGTGATTCCGATGACGAGTTGGCTATCACAACAGTTTGGCCGTCGTAACTATTTTGCTGCTTCCATTATTATTTTTACTATAGCCTCTTTCATGTGTGGAAATGCAGATAACATATGGGAATTAGTAGCTTTTAGATTCATACAAGGATTAGGTGGTGGAGCTTTATTAGTAACCGCTCAAACTATAATAACCGAAAGTTATCCTATTGAGAAGCGTGGTATGGCTCAAGCTATTTATGGAATGGGTGTTATTGTAGGCCCTACACTTGGTCCGCCATTAGGAGGTTATTTGGTAGATCATTTCTCATGGCCTTATATTTTTTATATCAATTTACCGATTGGGATTGTAGCCACACTACTAACATTATCTTTTGTTAGAAGCCCTAAGTATGGTGAAAAACTCAAAGCAAACCAAGTTGACTGGCTCGGGATAGGATTATTAGCCGCATTTATTGGTTCGTTACAATACATTTTAGAACATGGTCAACAAGACGATTGGTTTAATGACACAAGCATTTGTACGCTAGCAGTAATTAGTTTTCTAGGGTTATTCTTTTTCATTTGGAGACAATTAACTTACGAATATCCCATTGTAAATTTAAAAGTACTCAAAGACAGCAATCTTAAAGTAGGTGTCATACTTAGTTTTATTATGGGATTTGGATTGTATGGTACTACGTTTATAGTTCCTATTTACACTCAATCTATTCTTGGATGGACTGCTACTGATGCAGGATTACTTTTAGTCCCTAGTTCAATAACTGTTGCTATTATGATGCCAATGATTGGTAAATTGATACAACGTGGTGTTCCTCAAACTTATATGGTAGCACTAGGGTTTTTAGGCTTTTTTATTTTTACTTATTGGATGCACAATGTTATGACACCTGATACGGGCGAAGAGCATCTGTTTTGGCCTTTAATTGTTCGTGGTTTAGGTTTAGGATTGCTTTTTGTACCTATCACTACCCTTTCTCTCTCTGGACTTAAAGGCAAAAGCATTGGTGAGGGAGCTGCCTTTACTGGTATGATGAGACAGTTGGGAGGTTCTTTTGGTATTGCTATCATCACTACTTTCATCGCTCGTTTTGGACAAGAGCATCGTGTAAATCTTATTGCGCATTTGGATAGTACCAAAGTGAATGTCCAAAACAGAATACATGCATTACAACAAGGATTTATGAATAAAGGTGATAGTGCTAATATTGCATTACAAAAAGCCTATAAGGTTCTCGATTTGGGGGTTACTAAACAAAGCACTGTGCTTTCTTATATGGATGTGTTCCTTTATTTGGGGGTGCTTTTCCTAATTTGTATACCGTTTATTTTGTTGATTAAAAAAGCAAAGAATAAAGTTGAAGTGAGTGAAGCAATGCATTAATTAACTAATTTACAAGTTATTAACAATTTGCCTTTTTAATAAAAACAATTTCTTAAATTTGGTTTAATCCTGTCATAACCTAACAATTTTAAATCAAATCATCATGGGACTTTTTGGAAATAAAGAGAAGAAAATCATTGAAGAATTTCACAAAAAAAGTGAAGATCATTGCAAAGAGATCACTAAAGAAATTGATGAATTATTAGACGAATTGAAAAGTGATTATGATGAGAATCGTGAAGTGGTAAATGAGTTTTCTACTTTTGTGGATGAGTTAAAAACAAAATTAAGTCCAGAAGATGCTAATAAACTACTTGACTTTTCAAAACGATTAAGCAAAGTTAAACGTTGCGCCAAAAAAGGGGTTGAAGCCATGAGAGAATTGGCTCGAGATCAAAGAAAAGTAACTCGTGAAACGAGCATGGAATATGAAGAATACTTCTATATGAAATAGTAAAAGCTCCCAATTGGGAGCTTTTTTTATGATTGCTTTTGAAAATTATCGTGTAAACACCAAGGTATTTCCTTTGCTCAAATTGGCGTCAAAAGCATAGCCTTCATAATTGAATCCTTTTAAATCGTCTATGGTTTCTGCATTAGTATCAATGATGTAGCGCACCATCATCCCCCTAGCCTTTTTGGCAAAGAAACTAATCATCTTCAAATTGCCGTCTTTGTAATCTTTAAACTCGGGAGTGATGACTGGGACTTTGAGTGCTTTAGCATCCACAGCGCTGAAATACTCGTTACTGGCTAAATTGATGAAGAGTTCTCCTTTTTTCAATTCGCTGTTTAATGACTTTGTGATTGTTTTTTTCCAAAACTCATACAGGTTTTTGTTTTTACCTATTGGTAAAGCAGTTCCCATTTCTAAGCGATAGGCCTGCATTAAATCTAGCGGTTTTAGCAAACCATACAAGCCCGATAGTATTCGTAATTTATCTTGTAATACTTCTAATTTATCCAAAGGCAAACTAGTAACATCTAAACCTATATACACTTCCCCATCAAATGCATACACCGCTTGCCGTGCATTATCTAAAGTAAAAGGTGTTTGCCATTCCTGATTGCGTTGCCAATTCAACTCGGCTAGCTTTTCTGAAATATCCATTAATTGCGATAAGGCTTTCGGCTTTTTCTTTTTTAATGTTCTTTGTATGGTGGTTGCTTGCTTTAAAAACTGTGGTTCCGTATGAATCGTTGTTGGAACTGGGCGTTCAAAGTTTAATGATTTTGCAGGTGATATAACGATTTTCATGGGATGTTACTTAAGTGTTCAAAAATACAAATTCGGTGTTGAAAACCCAATAGTAAAACGATTTGTTTCGATGTAGTGATGTTATAACTCTTCTTCAAAATTTTATAACATTTCAACAACACGATCCTTGTAATTTTGTCATATCTCTTTCATATAAAGAACAATAAAATACTTTATACACTTTGATTATGAAAAAATGTATCCTCTTGTGTGGTTTACTGCTATTGGTTTGCTGTAAAAGTAAAAGCCTAGTAGTTGATAAAGCGATTGAAGTGAAAAAAGTCGATGAAGTAGAAATTGTTAAAAAAGACAGAGCTTATGAATTGGGCAAAAGAGTTCTAGAAGCCTGCAATACTTCGCGCTTTAAAGCTTTTAGTAGTAGCGAAGCCATTGACAAAGTGCGTAAAAATGCTACTAAAGAAAAAATTTCCAAAACTTGCAAAAAGATAAACCAGCGTTACGGAAGATTCAAAGGACTTACCTTACTTGATGTTACACATAACAAAGAAACTGATGAATACGTGTTTCGATACAGCATTGATTATGAAAAAAAGTACTTTAAAAAAGAGTTAAAAGTCACCATAAATTCTGAGAACAAAGTCTCGGCAATTACTACACAGGAGATTCCAAATAAACCGATGTAACTATTTATTCGAAATAAATGAATTATGCAACTATTTGATTTTATAGTGTAATGTATTGCCTTTTAAAAATATTGATATTTAAGTAAAAAAAGATGCACACTAACACAACTATAATAAAGCAAGTAGGAAGTAATAAAGGGATTCCTAAATCCAAACCTCACATAATACTTGAAGTATTAGAATATGCAAAAAATACTATAGCACGTAAGACCATTATCAAGCATAATGGAAGTAGCATGTCTGCTGTTGCTTTTGATAAGGGAGAATTGTTTTGTGAAAGAACTACCCTTTACGAAACCTTCTTACAAGTAATTGATGGAAAAGCTGAATTGACCA
>CANJDA010000114.1 GCA_947472705.1 Flavobacteriaceae bacterium | reverse complement strand
TTCTACTACTACTGGTAGTAGAACTACAGCTACTACTGCTCCAGGCCCAATTGCACCAACAGGTGATAATTATTATGCTTGGTCTACTAGTGCTCCAACAATTACCGATGTTACTCCTTTAACACAATGTGCTAATTCAGGTACGTTTACCGTTACAGGTACTAACTTAACAGGAGTATCAAATGTTAAAATTGGTGGTACAGCGGTTACTTCGTTTACTATTGTTTCTGCAACTTCTATGACTGGAGTTACAGGTAATGGTACTACTGGTTTCCTTTCGTTTACTAAAAATGGACAAACCATTACAGGTACACAAACCATTACAGTTAACCCTTCACCACTTGCTCCAGCTGTTAATCCTGTAACATCAACTACTGTTAATTTGGGTGGTAGTGTTACTTTACAAGGACAAGGTTCGATGTCAGTAGGTGGAACAATTAATTATTATTCCGCTGCTGTAGGTGGTACTTTGTTAGCTTCACTTCCTGATGATGGTACTACTACTTTCACTTATACTGCTTGTTCTTCAACTACTTTATATGCAGCTGAAAACTCAGGTGGATGTGATGGTCCAAGAACTCCAGTAGCAATCACGGTTAACCCAACAACTATTACAGCTTCTATTCCAACATTCTGTGGAACTGGTGGAGATACTGTGTTGACGGCTACACCATCTGATGCTTCTATTTTATATACTTGGACATCAATTTCTGGTGCAACTATCAGTTCAACTACTGGTGAAGTTATAACAGCTACAACTCCTTCGTCTTCTGACTTTTCAGTTACAGCTACCAAAGGTTCTTGTTCAGCTACAGCATCTATCTCTGTATCTGTTTACCCATTGCCATCGGCTACGGTAACCACTACAGCTAGTGGTGTTTGTCCTGGTACTAGTGCTACAATCAACTCTGGTTTAAGTGCTGGTAACTTTACAAGTCTTGCTATTACAAGTGCTCCTAAAACGGCTCCAGTTACTGCTACAACTTTAGTTTCGGCAAACGTATTTAACGTTCCGTTGTCTTCAGGTACTGGTGATGACGGTGGTTGGGGAAGTATTCCAGTTGGATTCAACTTTAATTTCTTCGGAACAAGTTATAGCACCATAAACATTGGTACAAACGGTACGCTTACTTTTGGTACATATAATGGTACTGCTTTAGCAGATTTCACATTTACTACTTTACCAAGTACTTCAGAGCCATTAAATATGGTGGCTGTAATGGCTATGGATAATGATTTAAGAAGTGCCGATGGTGGTGCTATTAAATATTGGACTGAAGGTATTGCACCTAACAGAAAATTTGTGGTTAGCTATGAGGCTGTTAAAGAATATGGTGATACCAAATACAGTACAGCTCAAGCTATCTTCTATGAAACTATTGGTGTTGTTGAAGTACATGTTACTTCATCAACTAACGTAGATAGAAATAAATTGGTTGGTATTAATAATGGTACTGGTACAGTTGGAGTATTAGCTTATGCTTCAGGTACTACGGCTACTACTACACCGCAAAACCCAATTACGTCTCCTTTTGCTTATCGTTTCTCACCTCCAGCTAACTATACTGTGACTTGGACGGCTTTTGATACGGTAACCAATACAACGACTACACCAGTTAATGCTGTAACAAATGCTTTCTCATTATCTGTGAATCCATCAAATACTACAATATATACGATTTCGTATACTAACCAAACTACATTATGTACTAATGCATTGAATTCTGCTCAAGTAACAATGCAAATTATCAGTAACACAGCTCCAGATGCTTTAGCAGTTACTAGTGCTAGTTCAATTTGTTTAGGTAATAGTGTAAGCTTAAGTTTAACTAATACTTCTGCTGGTGCATATACTAATAATATTGGTACTACAGAATCATTAACTTACCAATGGCAAGTATCTACTGATGGTGGTACTACTTGGACAGATATTAGCGGTGCTACAAGTGCTACAGCTAGTGTTTCTCCTATCGTAGCATCACAATACAGATGTAATATTAAATCATGTACACAAACAGTTCCTACTTCATCAAGTCCTGTAAGTGTAGGATTTACTAATAGTGTTGATACAACTACTCCAATGAATCGTTGTGGTGATGGTACGATTACTATTTCTGCTTCTACTTTAACTTCAGGTGCTTCTATTAAATGGTATACTCAAGCTTCTGGTGGTACTGCTATTGCAACAGGAGGTAACTTTGTTGTTACAGGAAATGATTTAACTATTACTAATTTAACAGCAACTACTACTTACTATGCTGCTGCAGAAACTACTGGGCCAGCTTGTTCAAGTGCTAGAGTAGCGGTTATTGCTACAAGAGACGTTCCGTTTGGATTTGCTTCAACATCTCACCCTTCAAATGCAGTTAGTATTTGTTCTGGTGATACAGTTGTTGTTGAAACTAATGGTGCAGATCATTATGATGTGTTTAGCATCTCTCCAACTACAGGAGTTACTATTGATCAGTTAACAGGTTTCTATACCTTCAACCCTTCAGTAACTACTACTTATACGTTGAGTGCTGCTCAATCATTTGGTCAATTATGTGCTAATTCATTCTCATTTACAGTTACTGTAAATTCTTCAAATGTTACTGCTAGTGCTTCTGCAACTCCTATTTGTATAGGTAGTTCAACTACACTTAGTGCAGTTTCATTAGGTTTTGGACCACAAACTGCTCCTACAGGTTACTGTGTTGGAGGTGGTGGAACAACCTTAATAGATGAGCAAATTTTCGGAGTATCATTTGGTTCTTTGAATAATTTGACTCAAGGAGAAACGTGTTCTTCAAACTATACAGATTACACTTCTCTTCCTGCTACTTCAGTATCAGTTGGTGCTTCGGTTCCATTCTCTGTTGTTACAGACGAATGTGATGGAGCTACTTACTTCTCTAATGGAATGTCAATTTTCATCGATTACAATCGTGATGGAGATTTCGATGACTCAGGAGAGCAGGCTTATACAACTACTACTACTACTATATCTCCTAATACACGTTCAGGAAACATCACTATTCCGTTAACAGCTTCTGCTGGTGTAACAAGAATGAGAGTGGTGGTTGCAGAAAGTGCTAGTTCTCCAGGAGCTTGTACTGCGTTTACCTATGGTGAAGCAGAAGATTATAACATAAACATTGTTGCTCCTATTTCAGGATATACTTATGCTTGGTCTACAGTACCAGCATCGGCATTTTCTTCTTCTTTAGCTAGTCTTACTGTTTCTCCAACAGAAACTACAGTGTATAGAGTTACAGGTACAAGCCCACAAGGTTGTACTTCTTCATCTGATGTTACAGTAACTGTTAATTCTGATCCTGTTGATGTTATCACAGGTGGGGATACTAGTATTTGTTTAGCAGGTACTGCTCCTGATAATGATGCTCAATCTCCTGCTACTATCGATTTCGATACAACTACTACAGGGGTTACTTGGTCATCATCAAGCACAGCAGTAGCTACTATTGATGCTAATGGTGTATTGACTCCATTAACAGCAGGTACTACAAATGTTAGAGCTTATATTTATAACCCTACAACGGGTTGTACTACTTATTCTCCAACAACGGTTGCAGTTACTGTTTATGCGCCAATTAAAATCACTGGTAACCCAGCAGATCAGAGTGTATTAGCTCCTGGTCCTGCTACAAACTTTGTTGCTACCGCTACAGGTTCTGGTTTATCATACCAATGGCAAGAATCAAGTTCTAATAATACTGGATTTGTTGATTTAGCTGACGGAGGTATTTATTCAGGTACAGGTACCGCTACTTTAACAGTAACGGGTGCTACGCTTACTAAATTCTACAGATGTGTAGTTTCTGGATCTTCTCCATGTACTTCACCTAAATTTACAACTGCTGCTAAGTTGACTGTTGCTTCTTTATCTATTAGTAATCCAACTAACCAATCTATTTGTGAGAACAATGGTTCTTCAACAAGTGGTTCGGCTACATTTACTGTAACGACTTCAGGTAATACACCTGATGGATTTGGATGGGAAATTAATGATGGTTCTGGATTCCAATTTATCCTTGATACCAATGACCCAATTATTGCTGGACTATCGTTCAGTGGTTTTGATAGTACATCTTTAACAGTTAATGGTTTAACAGCTGCTCAATCTGGATATCAATTCAGAGCTACTGCAGCTTACTCTCCAAATGAGGAAGAGGTAACTTCAAACTTTGCTACTGTAACTGTAAATACAAAAGCTGCAATTACAGGTGCTCCAACAACAAGCTCTGTTTGTTATAATGGTGGTACTGCTAGCTTTACTGTAGATGCTTCAGGAGGTACTGGTTACCAATGGCAGTACTTAAATGGTTCTACATGGGAAAATGTTACTGATGGTTCTCCAGCAGCTGTTTTCTATACTGATAGTACTACTTCAACTTTAAATATGACTGCTGGTAGTACAATTTTACCTGCTGATTACTTATATAGAGTTGTAATTAATTCAGTTGGTGCATGTGAGCCTACAATTTCTGGTTCATATACTTTAAATATAAATCATCCTGCTTATACAGCTACAGCATCTGCTCCATCTTTCTGTTCACCAAGTGGCTCTCCAGTTACTTTAACAGCAAGCGGACCTGCAGGAAGTACTTATGCTTGGACTTCTAATCCTTCAGGATTTACTTCTACAAGTGCTACTCCATCTGTAACACCAGGTGTGACTACAATTTATACAGTAACGGGTACTGATGCCTCAGGTTGTTCTGATTCAGCAGAGGTAACAGTTAGTTCTTCACTTAGTATTACTGCAGCATTAACAGCTTCTGCTAATACAGTATGTCCTGAAACTCCAGTAACTATTACAGCTACTGCAATCGGTAGTGGACCACAAGTTCTTCCGACTGGATATGGTGCATCAAGTGCTTCTAGTACTGCAGATGAAGAAATCTTAAATGTAACGTTTGGTTCTATTAATAACACTTCAACTTGTGCTACTACTGGTACTGGTAGTTCTGTATTAAATAGATATTCTGATTTTACTTCTCTAGCTGCTCCAAATGTAGCGCCGGGTCAAACTTTGCCAATTTCAATTAACGTTGGAACTTGTGGAGGTAACTATGGTAACTTTACTAATGTTTATATTGACTATAATAGAGATGGAGTATTTGATAGTGCTACTGAGCATGCTTATACTGCTTCAGGTTCTGTAAGTGGTCCTCACTTAGAGTCAGGTTCTATTACTATTCCTGCTACTGCAAGTGCAGGGGTTACCTTAATGCGTGTTTATGTAATTGAAGGTGGAAGTGCAGCTTCTACTCCGACTTCAACCTATACTTGGGGAGAGACCGAAGATTATAAAATCAACATTCAAACTGATGCTACTGCAACTAGTACTTATTCTTGGTCTTCTGTACCTGCTGATGCTACATTAGCTACAGAAACAGGTGCAAGTATTACACGTAATCCTGCTGTAAATACTACTTATACTGTAAGTGCTGTTTCTCCAGGTGGATGTGCTGCTACTGCAAGTACTACTGTAACACTTCAATCTGGTGCAGTTATTACTTCGCAACCTGCTTCTTCAACTTTATGTGCTGGTACAACTGCTACCTTTACTGTAGTGGCTATTGGTCCTGGTTTAACTTACCAATGGTCTAAAAATGGTACAGCTATTACAGGTAATGCTTCTGCAACTACTGCAACATTAACATTAACAGGTACTTCACCTGCTGATAATGGTGTGTATACCGTGTTAGTTCACCCTATTTGTGGTGATGATGCGGTAAGTAATGGTGTGGCTACATTAACTATTAATCCACTTCCAACTGCTACTATTGCAGGTACTACTTCAGCATGTACTAACGGATCTAATCCAACAGTTACCTTTACAGGTGCTAATGGTACGGCTCCATATACATTTACGTATTCGTTAAATGGTGGTGCTAATCAAACGATTGTATCTGATGGTGCTGGTCTAGCAACTATCTCTGCTCCAATTACTGTAGTAGGTACATTTGTTTATACTTTGAAAAGTGTTGTAGATAGTAGTTCTACTGCTTGTAGTCAAACACAATCAGGAAGTGCTACCATCACTGTAAATGCGGCTCCGACTGCTGTAACAGTAACACCTTCTGCAAGTACGTTATGTACAGCTGCTACATCGCCAGTAACTCTTACTGCTACAGGTGGTTTATATAATGATACTTCTGTACGTTTAACAGAAGATTTCAATACTACTGCGCCAGGATGGTCAGTATCTAACGGAACTAGTTCAGCTGCAATTACAAACTGGGGATTAGCTGCATCACCTTATACTTATACTGGTGGTACTTATATTTTGAATAATTTTGTGTCAAGTAATGGTGGAGGATTTGCTCTAGCAATTTCTGATGCAGGTGGCTCTGGATCTACGACTAATACTAAATTGGTTTCGCCAGTGTTTAGTACTGTAGATTTAACTTCTGCAAATGTCACTTTTGAACATCGTTATTATAATCAATCTACAGATACTGCAAAATTACAGTATTCTACAAATGGAAGTACTTGGACAGATTTACAATCGTACACTTCTACGGTAGGTACAGCTTCCGCTCCTGTTGGAGTATCAGTAAGTTTGCCTGCAGGTGCTTTAGGGCAATCTACACTTCAATTGCGATTTAACTATCAGTCATCTTGGGGTTATGCATGGGCTGTAGATAATGTAAAAGTTACTGGAGTTATTTCTGGAAGCAACTTTACTTGGACTTCCGATGTAGCTAATAGCTTTACAAATGCAGCAGGTACTACTTCTTCTAATACTGCAAGTGGTGCTACTGTTTATGTGAAACCAGGTTCAACGGCTCATATTGTGGCTACTTCAACAAGTACTTCAAGTTGTGCTACTACTGGATCTACAGATATCACTGTAATTCCTAGTACAACAAATACGACAACAACATCGGCTTGTGATACTTATACTTGGTCAGTAAACAGTCAAACTTATACGGAAAGTGGTACTTATACATCAGTATCAGGCTGTCATA
>CANJDA010000113.1 GCA_947472705.1 Flavobacteriaceae bacterium | reverse complement strand
TTTGCAACAAGTTCAATTTACCGTCTGACAATTCGTAAAGATGCTCAAAAATTACCACATCTGTTACGGTGTCTTTATTCCAACTCAAATAGGATTTTTTCATGTGATTGGCAATGACTTTCACCAAAGCATTTTTCATTTCACCCTCTTCCCAACTATTGGCAACATCAATCATGTATTTAATATTGTTACCATAAAAACGGTATTTTGGATTTTTTTGAGGATAAGCCAAACGCTCTGGTTTCAAGAAAATTAAATCTTTTGTTGGAATAGGATAAGGAGAATCTACATCCAATTTAAAATCGGACATGATAAAAAGTTGATCCCATAACTTGTGCTGAAAATCGAGTACATCACGCAAATGTGGATTCAAACTTCCCATTACCTGAATGATATATTTGGCCGCTTTATTACGCTCTTCTTTGCTTTCAATCAAGGTGGCTTGATCAATCAATTTTTGCAAATGACGTCCATACTCTGGAATAATCAAATGAGGTCTTTCCGCATTGTATTCCAAATGATAGACTACATCATTAGCGTTTTCTTTTATATACTTTTCTACCATTATAATGATATTATGCCTTCAACATTAGAAACTTCTATATACTTTTCGATTACATTTTCTGGACTTTCCATCATAACATTAACAGAAAGGCTAGTGTATTTTCCCGTCTTCGATTTTGTAGTTTGAATCACGGCACCCATGTTATCAAAAGCATTTTCTACCGCTTCTATTTTTTTTGGGTCGGTTGGTACTATAAATTTGTATAGGTATTCACTGGGCCAAGTTGAAGTAGTGTTCAACTCTTCTCGTAGTCTGTTATAAAATTCTTCCGTCTTCTTATCCATGCACTAAAAAATAAAAGCAAATATACAGTATTGGTTTTAGATTTTTAATTTACCTAATGCAAATTATTAATGCTGATGAAATAATAAATTCATCCGCATAAACTAAACTGTTTATCAGCATAAATGAAATCGTTTATGCTGATAAATAAAAAATATTATACTGATTACTATAAAAATTCCCAAACACTTTCAATATTCTAAATGGATTCAATAAATTTGCGCTTCATTTCAAAACCTTGAAAAAAGAACTCATAGTCATAACCGGTGGTCCCGGAACCGGCAAAACTACTATTATCGATGCCCTCATCGAACAAGGCTATGCGTGTTTCCCTGAAATCTCTCGTCAAATTACTTTGGAAGCCAAAAAACAAGGAATAGAACAATTATTTTTGGAGAAACCATTATTGTTTAGCGAATTACTATTAGAAGGAAGAAAAAAACAACACTTACAAGCTTCTCAAGACCAAGCCGAAATAGTGTTCCTAGACCGAGGCATCCCCGATATATTGGCCTACATGCATTATATAGGCGATAGTTACCCTTCCTTTTTTGACCAAGCCAGTAAAGAACATAACTATTCCAAAGTATTTGTCTTGCCTCCTTGGGAAGACATCTATGAAAGTGATGAAGCACGCTATGAAAACTTTGAACAGGCCAAATTGATTTACAATCACTTAAAAGAAACCTATCAAATCTACGGGTACAATCTTATCGAAGTCCCTCAAGGCACAGTAGAAGAGCGTATCCAATTTATCTTAAAACAACTAGCATAATTACACTTTTTGTGTAATATCAGACCATTTCTTTTTCATACTTTTATCCCAAAGCTTAAAACATTTACAATTCATAAGTTGGACAAAGCCAAAGAAATACTCCAAAAGTATTGGAAACACGATACTTTTCGTGAGCCACAGGAAGCCATTATCGCTTCGGTCATAGAAGGCAACGACACTTTTGCTTTGATGCCAACGAGTGGAGGAAAATCGATTTGCTTTCAAGTGCCTGCTATGATGCAAGAAGGGATTTGTTTAGTAATATCCCCTTTAATTGCGTTGATGCGTGACCAAGTGCAAAACCTGCAAAGCAAAGGCATTAAAGCGATTGCATTAACAGGAGGCATCCACCAAGATGAAATTATTAATTTGTTCGATAATTGCCAGTATGGAAATTACAAATTCCTCTACTTATCACCCGAACGATTGCAAAACGATTGGATTTTAGAACGCATCAAAAACCTTCCTATAAACCTAATCGCTATTGACGAAGCCCACTGTGTATCTCAATGGGGTCATGATTTTCGTCCTGCCTATTTAAAGATTGTACAACTAAAAGAGTTTTTTCCAAAAGTACCCTTCTTGGCATTGACGGCTTCGGCTACAGAACGCGTGAAAGAAGACATCATTACACAATTGCAATTGAATAAACCGCAAGTGTTCTCCAAATCATTTTACAGAGATAACATTGCCTATATGGTTTTTGAAACCGAAGACAAACTTCATCTCTTACAACAAATACTGCATAAAAACCCGCAACCGTCTATTATATATGTAACCAATAGAAAAGCGTGTCTTGAATCCGTAAATCAATTAGAAAATATGAGTTTTACTGCCACCTATTATCACGGCGGATTATCCAACAAAGACAAGGAAAAACACATGCAGCTTTGGATGAATGAGAAAGTCCAAGTGATGGTTGCCACCAATGCCTTCGGAATGGGGATTGACAAGGCTAATGTTAAAACGATTATCCATTTACACCTGCCACAAAACCTCGAAAACTATTATCAAGAATCTGGTAGAGCTGGTCGTGATGGGGAGAAGTCATTTGCCATTATGCTCAACAATCCTTCTGATGTTTTGCATGCCGAAGCTCAGTTCATAAACATTTTGCCCGATAAAACATTTTTAAATTTAATTTTTTTAAAATTGTGCAACTATTTTCAAATTGCTTATGGCGAGGGTATAGACGAACAGTTTGCCTTTAATTTGAATCAGTTTTGTGCCAAATACAACTTTCCAACGCTCAAAACCTATAATTCGTTGCAGTTTTTAGACCGGCAAGGAATTATTTCTTTATCTCAAGAATTCTCAGAAAAAATCAGTATTCAATTTTGCATTCCGTCCAAAGAAGTAATACGATATATGAGCTTAAACCCAAATGATGAAGAAATCATGCTTACTATCTTACGAACCTATCCAGGAATTTATGATATGCAAACCGGTTTTAATCCTCAGTTGATTGCTAAAAAATCGAACACTAATGACACAGCTGTGCTTTTGCTTTTACAAAAACTAAAAGAGAAAAACATCATTGAAATGATTGCCAAAAACAATGATGCGACCATAATTTTTAATGAAGTCAGAGAAGATGAACGCACCATTAATAGAGTAGCCAAATATTTGGAGGCTCAAAACAAACTGAAGATCGAACAATTACAAGCGGTATTATACTATAACAAGGACATCAAAACTTGTAAACAGAAAATACTAATGCAGTATTTTGGAGAAACCCTAAAAAAAGATTGTGGTGTTTGCTCCTACTGTATTGCTAAAAACAAAAAGAAACATGACCCAGAAACAATTTCTGAAAAGATAATTGCCTTATTAAAAATACAAGACTTCAATTCAAGAGATATTCAAAAGTTGACCAAATTTCCAAAAGACGATATTATCTTTGCCTTGCAAAAGCTGTTGGAAGAAAAAACCATCAGTATCAATTCGAATAATTTATATTCTATATTATAGCATGGAAAAGTTAAGTATCGTTTTTATGGGTACTCCAGAGTTTGCCGTTGGTATTTTGGACACCATCATTAAAAACAATTATGAAGTCGTTGGAGTGATAACCGCTGCAGACAAACCTGCGGGTCGTGGACAAAAGATAAAACATTCGGCCGTAAAAGAATATGCTTTAGAGCATAACCTAAAACTGTTGCAACCTACAAATCTAAAAGACGAAACTTTTTTATCCGAATTAAAATCGCTTAATGCTAATCTGCAAGTTGTAGTTGCGTTTAGAATGTTACCCGAAGTGGTTTGGCGTATGCCAAAATTGGGGACCTTTAATCTGCATGCTTCGTTGTTGCCAAATTACCGTGGTGCTGCTCCTATCAATTGGGCTATTATTAATGGCGAAATTAAAACAGGTGTCACTACTTTTTTTATAGATGATAAGATAGATACAGGAGCTATGATAGTAAGCAAAGAAATTGAAATCAGTTCTGATGAAAATGCTGGCGAGCTGCATGATAAACTTATGTCATTAGGAAGTGAAGCTGTTGTAGCTACATTAGCATTAATTGAAAATGGAAAAGTTAAAACAACTCAACAACAAGACAATGCCGAAATAAAAACCGCTTACAAACTTAACCGAGAAAATTGTAAAATAGATTGGTCGAATCCAGCTGCAGAAATACATAATTTAATTCGTGGATTATCTCCTTATCCTTCTGCTTGGTGTTTCTTTAAAGATAATGGTGAAGAATGGAATGTAAAAATTTATGAAGCCAAAATCATTTCGGAAAATCATATCTTTAATGTAGGACAAATTATTGCAACAAAAAAAGAAATTAAAATAGCAGTTAAAGACGGTTTTATACAAATATTGAGCCTCCAACTTCCTGGAAAGAAAAAAATGCAAGCCAATGAGTTGTTAAATGGAGTTGCTTTTTCTGAAAAAGCACAAGCAGAGTAAGGTCTCAAGGGGTTTTTCGAATAAAAAAATCGACAAAATACATCGGTTTATCAACAAATGAATTAAGTTATCAACAAAAATCTGAAAAAAACACCAAAATGCTTGTACGGTAAGCAATTCCTATTAAATTTGTTTTCAATAACAGAATGTTTAACCAACAATTAATAACTAACATTATGAACAAATCAGAATTAATCGATGCAATTGCAGCTGACGCTGGAATCACAAAAGCGGCTGCGAAATTAGCTTTAGAATCATTTTTAGGAAATGTAGGCAAAACTTTGAAAAAAGGTGGAAGAGTATCTTTAGTAGGTTTCGGTTCTTGGTCAGTATCTAAAAGAGCTGCAAGAGACGGAAGAAATCCACAAACAGGAAAAACCATCAAAATTGCTGCTAAAAATGTAGTTAAATTCAAAGCTGGTGCTGAATTAGACGGAGCAGTAAACTAATAATTAGTTCTTCTGATATACAAAAACCACATCTTTTGATGTGGTTTTTTTTGTTTTAAAAAACAAAAAAATTAGCTTTTTTAAAACATTTTTCTTAGTTTTAATAAAAATTAGTAATAATGATTTCAGAAAAATTACAAAAAGGTCAATTATTAATAGCGGAAACATCTATTATTGGTGATTTATCTTTTAATCGATCTGTAATCTTATTAGCTGACCACAACAGTGAAGGATCTGTAGGCTTTATATTAAACAAGCCTCTAAAATATAGTATCTGCGACTTACTCCCCGAAATAAACTCGAAATTTAAAATCTACAATGGAGGTCCTGTAGAGCAAGATAATTTATATTTCATTCACAATGTACCTCATTTGATTCCCAACAGTGTTGAAATTTCGAACGGTATCTTTTGGGGCGGTGATTTTGAATTAACAAAGGAACTAATCAACACCGGTATTATAAAGAAAAAGAATATTCGCTTCTTTTTAGGGTATACGGGTTGGGATGCTGAACAATTAGAAAATGAAATGCAGGCCAACTCATGGATCTTAACCAAAAATATATACGAGAATAATATACTGGGGAAATCTTCAGTCCATTTCTGGAAAGAAAAAATTATAGAATTGGGAGGAGAATATCTTATATGGTCTAATGCACCGGAAAACCCAATACTGAATTAATATTCAATCACTTCATTTAGTTTTTCCAATAACTGCTTAGAAAACAAATTTCCAAATTCTTTTTTACGGTATTTTGTAACAGGTTGTATTCCTATGATAACATTAGTAATAAATAACTCGTCCGCTTTCTGTAAATCAAATGGCGAAACAGGAGCTTCCACCAAAGCTATTTGAGGTAACTTTTTAATAATGCCTATCAGCTGTTTTCTCATAATCCCGTTGAGACATCCTTCTGAAATAGGTGGTGTTATCACAGTATTCCCCATCAACATAAACAAATTACCGTTTGTAGCTTCAACTACATTTTTTTCTTCATTAATCAGCAAACAAGAATCCAATTGATTCTCTTTAGCAAAAATACTGGCAGTAACTTCAATAAGTTTATTGCATGTTTTTAACGAGGAAAGCAATTGCTTAGTAACTACAAAGTCTTTGTATAAATCAACCTCAAATCGGTCACTTTGAATATTATATTTCATACTTTCAAGTGCCGTAGCCACCATAACAAAAGAAACAGTGTTGTCAGTAGGCATATAAAATCCCCCATCATTTCTATAAACGGTTAACCTTACTCGGGCTGAATCTTGTATGTTTTTAGCTTTTATTAATTCTATAACTTTTTCTTCAATATATTCCATGGTGAATGACATTGGAATATCCATTCTTACAATACGCATTGAAGCCATCAATCTAAAATAATGATCTTCAAAAAAAAGAATTTTATTATTTACAATTTTGAATGTTTCAAAAACACCATCCCCATAAAGAAATGATCTATTAGAAGTCGATAACTGTAAATTTGAATCCTGAATCGTGCCGTTAAAATTTATCATAAAAAAAGTCCCGTTTTAAGCGGGACAAATATACTTTAATAAAAAATAATTATATTGAACCAATAACGTGTTTTAAGTCTGAAATTTGATTTTCCCATAACAATTTAGCTTCATCTAGTTCATCTTCTTCTGCAAAGTCAACTACCATTAAGGAAACATCTTTAGTGATTTCATCTTCTAAAATTCGCAATTCAAAATAATATTCAGTATCTTTTTTAGCTTCATCCACCCATTTAAACTTCACTTTTTCGCCTGTTTTTTTGGATGCTAAGCGAGCATTTTCCTCAGTATCGTTCCAAATAAATGTGAAAAATTCACCTCTAGAGTTCACATTATCAGCAAACCATTCTTGCAAGCCTGATGGTGTAGAAATGTATTGATAAAGTAATTGAGGTGAAGAATTTAAAGGAAACTCTAGCTCATAACGAATTTTATTATCCATAATCAGAACAAATTTTTTGGAAATATATACATTATAAAATCAATAAAAAAACCTTTTTTAAAATAAAAATAAACACTTTAAGTTTGCAACCATTAATTTAAATTTTATATTTGCACCCGCATTCTAGGGGATGTTATATATTGGCGAGGTAGCTCAGTTGGTTAGAGCGCAGGATTCATAACCCTGAGGTC
>CANJDA010000112.1 GCA_947472705.1 Flavobacteriaceae bacterium | reverse complement strand
CTTTGTCTACTTTTTTTAATTCATCGGGCATTAGAATTTTGACCATGTCATTTTTATAAAATCCATCAGTCGAAGTCAGTTTGGTTACTTGCTTCTCAATACCTTTATTCAAGGCTTCTTTAAGCCCCGAAGCAATATCCGCATTACTCAATAAGCTAGTTGAAGTGGGTAAATCTATTGGAATGACTTTTTTTACTTCATTTTTAATTTGATTTACAATACTGATTTGAGAAAATCCCAAAGCCGGGACCAGCAGTAAGAAGGCAATTTTTGTTTTATTCATTTTTTAATTTGTTTTTTGGAAATTCATTATGCTACAATTTCACAGTAAATAGTTAAAGCCCAAAGTTAGAAACGTATTTTTAAAAAGCTGTTAAATTTTGGCCAAACTTCCCAAAAATTATGCCAATCGTTTATCCAATAATTTTTATTAATTACGTAAATTGCGGCTCTAAAATTATCATATCCGCAATATGGAACCACAAATCCCTTATATTCCAAAAAATAAAGTTAGAATAGTTACTGCCGCTTCGCTTTTTGACGGTCACGATGCCGCCATTAATATCATGCGACGCATCATTCAATCCACTGGTGTTGAAGTAATTCACTTGGGGCATGACCGTAGCGTTGAAGAAGTAGTAAATACAGCCATACAAGAAGATGCCAATGCCATTGCTATGACTTCCTACCAAGGAGGACACAATGAGTATTTCAAATACATGTTCGACTTATTAAAGGAAAAAGGCGCCGGACACATCAAAATTTTCGGTGGTGGAGGTGGTGTTATCTTGCCAAGTGAAATTTCCGAATTGCACGAATACGGAATTACCCGAATCTATTCTCCAGATGATGGAAGAGCCATGGGATTACAAGGTATGATTAACGATTTAGTAATGCAATCCGATTATCCTGTTGGCGATGTGCTTAATGGTCAAATCAATCATTTAGAAGAAAAGAATCCAACAGCCATAGCCCGAGTAATTTCTTCTGCTGAAAACTTTCCTGAAGTGGCCAAAGAAACCCTTGATGCCATCCATAAGAAAAACGAAACGACTCACATTCCGGTACTAGGAATCACAGGTACTGGGGGTGCTGGTAAATCTTCTTTAGTAGATGAATTGGTTAGAAGATTCCTAATCGATTTCCCTGAGAAAACTATCGGATTAATTTCTGTAGACCCCTCCAAACGCAAAACAGGTGGGGCATTATTAGGAGATAGAATCCGCATGAACGCCATCAACAATCCTAGAGTTTACATGCGCTCTTTGGCAACCCGTCAATCCAATTTAGCCTTGTCCAAATACGTAAACGAAGCCATCCAAGTGCTAAAAGCCGCTAAGTATGACATCATTATTTTAGAAACTTCGGGAATCGGACAATCGGATACCGAAATCATTGAACATTCTGATGTGTCCTTATACGTAATGACCCCTGAATTTGGTGCCGCTACCCAATTGGAAAAGATTGACATGTTAGATTTTGCCGATTTAGTAGCCCTAAATAAATTCGACAAGCGTGGCGCTCTAGATGCTTTACGCGATGTAAAAAAACAATACCAACGCAACCATAATTTGTGGGATGTCAATCCCGATGATATGCCAGTATTCGGAACCATTGCTTCTCAGTTCAATGACCCGGGCATGAATACCCTCTATAAAAAGATAATGGACAAAGTAGTGGAAAAAACGGGAGCCGATTTAAAATCGACTTTCGAAATCACCCGCGAAATGAGCGAGAAGATATTCGTAATTCCGCCTCATAGAACTCGTTACCTTTCTGAAATTTCAGAGAACAATCGCAAGTATGATGAAACGGTTTTGACTCAAGTAGAGGTAGCACAAAAGTTATACGGCATCTTTAAAACAATAGAATCCGTTAGCAAAAAACCTGCACAAATTGATAGAGCCGGAATTGTAGCTAACAGCTTGAACAACAATAGTGATAACAAAGATTTTCTAAACTTATTGGTTAAAGAGTTTGACCGAGTAAAAATGAACCTGGATCCGTTCAATTGGGAAGTAATTCTCACTTGGAATGACAAGTTAAACAAATATAAAAATCCGGTGTACAGCTTTAAAGTGCGCGACAAGGAAATCAAAATCCAAACACACACCGAAAGCTTATCACACAGCCAAATTCCAAAAGTAGCTTTGCCTAAATACCAAGCTTGGGGCGACATTCTAAAATGGAATTTACAAGAAAATGTACCTGGTGAATTCCCATTTGCTTCTGGATTATATCCATTCAAACGTGAAGGGGAAGACCCATCGCGTATGTTTGCCGGAGAAGGAGGACCAGAACGTACCAACAAGCGTTTTCATTATGTAAGCGCTGGCTTGCCTGCAAAAAGACTTTCAACTGCTTTTGATAGTGTAACGCTCTATGGTAACGACCCCGATTTACGTCCGGATATTTACGGTAAAATCGGAAACGCCGGAGTATCAATCTGTTGTTTGGATGATGCCAAAAAACTATATTCCGGTTTTGATTTAACTCATCCCTTGACTTCGGTTTCCATGACCATTAATGGTCCAGCACCTATGTTGTTAGGGTTCTTTATGAATGCGGCTATAGACCAAAACTGTGAAAAATACATCATCGAAAACAACCTCCAAGTTGAAGTAGAGGAAAAAATAAACGAAATCTTTAAAAAGAAAAACCTTCCTCGTCCAAAATACAATGGCGAATTACCTCATGGTAATAACGGTTTAGGATTAATGCTATTAGGCGTTACAGGTGACCAAGTGTTGCCAATGGAGGTCTATCAAGACATTAAAGTCAATACCTTAACGCAAGTGAGAGGTACTGTGCAAGCCGATATCTTAAAAGAAGACCAAGCTCAAAACACCTGTATTTTCTCAACCGAGTTTGCACTCCGTTTGATGGGAGACGTTCAGGAGTATTTTATCCAAAAGAACGTCCGTAACTTCTATTCGGTGTCCATCTCGGGCTATCATATTGCCGAAGCAGGGGCGAACCCAATAACACAATTGGCGTTTACCTTGGCGAACGGTTTTACTTATGTAGAATACTACTTAAGCCGTGGTATGGATATTAACGATTTCGGACCAAACCTGTCATTTTTCTTCTCAAACGGTATCGACCCTGAGTATGCCGTGATTGGTCGTGTAGCGCGTAAGATTTGGGCAAAAGCCTTGAAAAACAAATACGGAGCCAACGAAAGAGCGCAGATGTTAAAATACCACATCCAAACTTCGGGACGCTCTCTTCACGCGCAAGAAATCGATTTCAACGATATTCGTACAACATTACAAGCGTTGTATGCTATTTATGACAACTGTAATTCATTGCATACCAATGCTTATGACGAAGCCATTACTACGCCTACAGAGGAATCAGTACGTAGAGCTATGGCGATTCAGTTAATCATCAACAAAGAATTAGGTTTAGCCAAAAACGAAAACCCAATCCAAGGCTCGTTCATCATCGAAGAGCTAACCGACTTAGTAGAAGACGCAGTATTACAAGAGTTCGACCGCATTACGGAGCGTGGCGGAGTACTAGGCGCCATGGAAACCATGTACCAAAGAAGCAAGATTCAAGAAGAAAGCTTGTATTATGAAACTTTGAAACATACGGGAGAGTTCCCAATCATTGGCGTAAACACCTTCTTAAGTTCCAAAGGGTCTCCAACGGTTTTACCTGCCGAAGTAATTCGTGCCACCGAAGAAGAAAAGCAAGAGCAAATCAAAACCTTGCATAACTTACACAAAGCTTATCAAGATAAAGAAGAAGAACAAATAGCCGCATTACAAAATGCTGCCATCAACAACGAAAACATCTTCGCCATACTGATGGATGCTACCAAATATTGCTCCTTGGGGCAAATAACGGCTGGCCTCTTTGAAGTAGGAGGACAGTATAGAAGAAATATGTAGTTTTTTTTAATGAAAAACTACATCCTCATACTTTTCACAACCCTTGCTTTTGGTCAAAAACCATTTAGTAAACAAAACACCTATAATACTTTTGCTGTAAAAGGTATTGCTTATTTTAATTTATTGGATGGAGGCTATGGCGGGGTGTTTGGCTTTGAAAAAGGATTTGCTAAACAACATTCTATTGGACTAAAATACAGCTATGATTTAGCTACACCACATACCGAAAACACTACCGATGGTAGTAATGACCCCATTAATTACAGCCACAATAAGAATCAATCCTTTATATTGGAGTATAAGTATTACTTTGATTTTAAATTTCTATCCAAATATACAATGTCTCCCTATGTCTCCTTATCGTATAAATTTGGCAAAAAGACATTAGAAAACGATAGAGATTATCCGCATGATTTCTATTATCGTGAAATAAAATACAACATACTTGGTCCCGGAATTGGCACTTTAATTTCTTTAGATGATTCAAAAACATGGACTGTTGATACCCAAATAAGTTATTTAATGGGACAAAAAAATGTAATGACCGAAGGTATATCAAATTCTAAATCCTCCATGATGGATAAACTTAGATTTGAAATACTTGTGGCATACAATTTAGATTGGTAAAAAACTAAATAGCGTGGTTTTGTAATCAGTTTTTCCCTAGCTCCCAACAAAATCTATCATCTATTATCTCTTCGTCTCTCATCTCTTTTCAATGATCTCTAGAGTGCTGTGTACTTGCTGTGTACTTGCTGTATACTTGCTGTCATATTGCTGTGAAGTGCTGTATTAGGGTATGGGTATTGCTGTACCTTACAGCAATAACCCCTGCTAGCGCGAGTGTCTCGCTCGTGCTCATTTCCAATACTCATAAATCCCCCTCAAACCCTCAGCTAGCGCGAGCGTCTCGCTCGTGCTCATTCCCAATATCTATCATTTCCCTCAAATCCCGTTAGCACGGATTTGTAATCCATACTTCCTTAACCCCAATCCAAATCTCTCATCTCTTCGTCTCTCATCTCTCCGTCTCTTTCCCATTACCTCAAAGTGCTATCAAAGCGCCATCAAAGTGCTGTGTAAGTGCCATAAAGTGCAGTAAGGTAGTAGAGGCATTGCCATACCATACAGCAATAACCTCAAAAAAGAGCCTTGCCACTAGCCATTCCTACTAAAACAAAAACTAGAGCTTTTCAAAAATCCAAATCGGTAACCGAGTTTCAAAATTATTGCTTACTTTTAACTCGCTTAAAACAATATCCTTATGAAAAAAATTACTTTTGCATTACTTTGGTTCACCACTTTAGGATGGGCACAAATCACATACAACTCCACCGATTTTGCCGCTATAAACGATACCTTTTTGGTAAGTCATGCCACAGACTTAACAGGCCTTGATTTCACACTCACAGGAGCAGACACTTCTTGGGATTACAGCACTTTAGCGCCTAATACCCAAGAAAATATCCTTTGGGAAAACCCCAATAATACGGGCTACAAAACTTCTTGGTGTTTTTCTAATAATTACCTTTTTACTTGTAATTCACAGTTCAATGCCAATTTTAATTTGGCCACAAAACAAGTTGATGGGTTGCAAATTCAAGGCTATGGTTTAACCAATGCCTACATGCACAGCAAATTAAGCACTGCCAATTATGCCAACAAAATGATTGGAGCCAATATCACGGTTACGGGTTTAACGCTGCCTTTTACAGTGTCCTATACACAACCCGATATATTGTACCAATTTCCAATGAATTACAACGATACCTATTCCAATCCAACGGTTTTGTCATTTGATTTAAATAGTTTAGGAGTGCCTTTAAGTTATACATCTACTGGTCAACGTGATAATGTAGTCGAAGGGTGGGGTTCATTAATAACGCCTTTCGGTACTTTTGCTAGCGTACTGAAAGTAAAATCTACTTTAACCGAAAGCATTGATACCACTATTCAAGGGCAAACAACTTCACAAACACAAACTACTATATCTTATGTATGGTTTGATCCTGCCTATGGCATCCCAGTCTTAGAAGTATCTGGGCAAGAAGTAGCCGGTTTATGGACGCCAACCAACACAACTTACATCGACATCCAACGTTGTTTACCACCAAATGCTTTGTTTACTTATTTCCCTGTAGCGAGTGACTATGATCCAACTACACAAACGGCATCTGTTTCTTTTATAAATGCAAGTACCAATTTTGATGTGTCCGATTGGGATTTTGGAGATGGCTCTGCCCATAGTTCAGTTAAAAACCCAACACATAATTTCACATGTCCTGGTTTACAACAAGTAACCTTAACCATTACAAATCAATTTTGTGACCCAGATGAAACTGCAACCCTAACATTACCAGTAAACATAACCGATTCACAAAATGCCTTTACCACTGGTGTAACAGTAGGCGATGCCTCTTTAATTGCCGATAGAACCTTAACAGGAACAACTTACCAATGGCTAGACTGTGATAATGGGAATAGCCCTATTGATGGAGCTACTTCACAAATATACACTCCAACTACTGATGGGAATTATGCGGTACAATTAACTACAAATGGCTGTGTAAGCACCTCCGATTGTTACTCTTATGCTGGTTTAGGAACCATTCAGTTAGATAACACAACAAGCTTCCATTTATATCCTAATCCAACCAAAGGGAAGTTAGAATTATCAAATACTTTTGTTGAAATTAAAAAAGTAACGGTTACTAATGCTTTAGGAATGATAGTAGCCAACTCCCTCGATATTTCTAACCTTGCTAAAGGCATTTATTTAGTAACATTAGAAACCGCAAAAGGATTCTATGTACAAAAAGTAATCAAAGAATAAAAATAATTTATTTATTTAGTAAAAAAGCCTCCCGTTTAAGGAGGCTTTTTTATGTTTTGTTTTCATTAAACTTTTTTAGGATAGCTTTTAGTTGCTCAGCACGGGCATTTTTTTTGCTTTTAGCTTTATCTTGGGCTTTGTGTAGCTTATCATTGTGCGCTTTAATATTTTTTTCATTGTTTCTTCCCATGTCACAAAAGTACATTTTTTTGTTAAATATAAACTTTGGCATCAATATTGACAACAATTTTATATCGTTAATCTATTAAATTAAAATATTATGAAAACAGTTACTTTAGCCTTAGTTTTTTTCGGAATGATAACACTACAAAGTTGTACCGATAATGATCCAACACCTATTGACAATGATACTTTCAGTGAAGTGTTTGAATATAATAATGTAAACTTCACCAATGGAAACGGATACAGTCAATTGTTAACCTACCCACATCAAATCTATACGTCAGATATGGTACTTGTTTACCGATTATCTGGGGTGTTTCAAGGGGAAGATATTTGG
>CANJDA010000111.1 GCA_947472705.1 Flavobacteriaceae bacterium | reverse complement strand
CAATAAAACTAAAAGGAACTTAAACGGTTCCTTTTTTTTTGTTTTATGACATAGGAAAACTATCTTATTAATTGTTACGTACATATAGATGTACTAATTATTAAAATTGATATCATGGGACGAATGATTTTTGATTATACAAAAAATGCAATCATAAAAGTATGTCATAACAAAACTCTTTTTGTTAAAGAACTAAACAGAGCATCTAATAAGCTGTTGCCTCACGAGAAAGAAAATTTAATTAATTGGTTGTTCTTTTTTACAGCAGATAAACCTGAACTTCAAAAATGGTTTTGGGAATGTTTAGATAAAAAAAAATAGTAAGTTAAAACTTTAAAATATTTAAAAAAAATGTATTTAATCGATGTTTTGAGTTTTTAAACGGTAATTTTTAATAAAAAAGCTTGTTGTAAAACTTTTTTTTGTTTACATTTACTCAACGTTCTTATAGTAAGATAACCCCAAATCTTAACCATTATGCCTAGAATGATTTATGATTACACAAAATCGGTACTCGAAAGAGTGAGCTTCGACCCGATTCTTTTTGCAAAAGAATTAAAAAAAGCAGTAAAAAATTTACTACCATATGAGGTTGAGCAATTAAAAAAATGGCTTCAATATTTCACGAGTGAACATCCTGAATTGAAGCAATGTTTATCTGTGGTTAGTTAGCAGAAAAAAAATAAGGAGTTGGTGCAACAGCTCCTTATTTTTTTTGAATTGGGCTTATGATTTGTATATTCTGAAAAGCAATTGCCCCTCTTATAACCCCTGAAATTGTATCTCTTAAAGCATCAATTATATGTATTTTTAATTCATTTTTTGGAAAAATTAAGCTAACTTCTCTCGCTGGTTTTGGTTCTACAAAATGTTTGAGTTTTAACTGATCTTTTTCGCTCAAATTTAAAGTATGTAAATAAGGGAGCAATGTTATTCCTAATCCTTCATCTGCCAATTTTATAAGTGTTTCAAAACTTCCACTATTAAGTTGAAAATGGCTTTTTTCATTTTTATTTTGATTTCTGCACAAATTTAAAATTCCATCTCTGAAGCAATGTCCATCTTGTAACAATAAAATTTCATTTATATCTAAATCTTCAATTTCAATTTCTTTTTTGCTAAATGTGTTATGATTCTCGGGTATGTAGGCAACGAAGGGTTCGTAATAAAGTACAACTTCTTTTATTTTATCTTCTTGCAAAGGAGTTGCAGCTATGGCAGCATCTAAATGACCATTATTGAGTTTTTCAATGATATCGTTTGTATTTAATTCCTCAATAATCAATTTTACTTTGGGGTATTTTTTAATAAAATTGTTTAGAAACATTGGCAATAATGTTGGCATCACTGTTGGAATTATTGCTAAACGAAATTCCCCTCCAATAAATCCTTTTTGTTGATCAACAATGTCTTGAATTCTATCAGCTTCATTGACGATGTTTTTAGATTGATTGACAATTTTTTGCCCAATCTCGGTAAGTTGTATTGGTTTTTTAGTTCGGTCAAAAATCTGAATCCCCAATTCTTCTTCTACTTTTTGAATTTGCATACTCAAAGTAGGTTGCGTAACAAAACATTTCTCTGCCGCTAATGTAAAGTTCTTGTGTTCAGCTACAGCTAAAACATATTTTAATTGTGTAATGGTCATAGTATAATAATATTTGATGCAAATGTAAAAACAATAAATTAAATTTATGGCGTTAATTTACTTTAGAAAGATGTTAAATATTTTATAATAGTCTTTTGAGCATAATTTGAATAACTATTTTTGCCATATGAAATTAACTTCGGCTTTATTGTTATTCTTTTTTGTAGCTTTTCTTTCAGCGCCAACAATAGTGACTTTGATAGAAAAGAACTCCGATGTTTCTGTACTCTTCAATTGTTCAGAAGAAGAAACCAATAAAGATTTAAAAGAAATAAAAGCCAATCTCAACGAATCTATTTCACTTGAATTTCTTAATTGGAATTATAAAATAAATAACAAAATAATATTTGAAAACTTATCGAAACATGATAATGTTTTTGCAGTAATATTTTCACCTCCGCCTGAATTCATTTAATGCATTTTCCAATTCACTTTGCTCTTGCAAAGTCTTTAATGTATTAAATTAATTTATAGGTATGACAAAAAAAATCAATCTTTTGGCAAACCTTAAATCTGATTTTGCTTCAGGTTTAGTGGTTTTCCTTGTAGCATTGCCTCTATGTTTAGGCATTGCTTTGGCCAGCGGAGCACCGCTTTTTTCCGGAATTTTTTCCGGAATTGTTGGTGGAATTGTAGTAGGTTATTTAAGCCAATCCCACCTCAGTGTCTCTGGTCCAGCGGCAGGATTAGCTGCTATAGTATTAACTGCGATTACAGATTTAGGTGCTTTTGATATTTTCCTTTTAGCAGTCTTATTGGCCGGAATAATGCAATTGTTGCTAGGATTTATTAAAGCGGGATCTATATCCAATTATTTTCCTACTAATGTAATTGAAGGAATGCTCGCGGGTATTGGAGTAATTATTTTCTTCAAACAAATTCCTCATGCTTTTGGTTATGATCCCGATTATGAAGGAGATATGGGCTTTTTCCAACCAGATGGACAGAACACCTTTTCCGAATTGTTTTCGATTTTAAATCATGTGCAATTAGGATCTATATTCATTACTATTATATCATTATTCATATTAATTGCTTGGAATAAAATTGAGTTTCTGAAACGACTTAAATTAATTCCAGCTGCATTAATTGCCGTAATTGTTAGCGTATTACTGAATGAGTTTTTTATACAATCTGGAAGTTCATTTGCAATAACCAAGGAGCATTTAGTTAGTTTGCCAGTTCCTACTTCATTAGATGAATTTAAAAGTATATTGATAACACCTGATTTTTCAGCCATAACTAATGTAAAAGTGTGGGTTTTGGCTGTTACAATAGCAGTAGTAGCTTCAATTGAAACATTACTATGTATAGAAGCTGCTGATAGGATGGATATACAAAAAAGATATACCAACACTAATGTCGAACTAAAAGCGCAAGGGATTGGTAACATAATCAGTGCTCTTTTAGGTGGTTTGCCAATGACTTCTGTAGTAGTAAGAACTACAGCTAATAATGCAGCTGGGGCTAAATCAAAAATGTCTTCTATTATTCATGGAATAATGTTACTTATTAGTGTGTTAGTAATTCCGCTGCTATTGAATAAAATTCCATTGGCAACTTTGGCTGCAGTTTTATTACTCGTAGGTTACAAGTTAGCAAATCCTAAAATTATCAAGCATTTTTGGGAAAAAGGCAAATACCAATTCATACCTTTTATGGCTACTTTTGTTGCAGTGGTTTTTACTGATTTGCTAAAAGGTGTCGCCCTTGGAATGATTATCAGTATTATTTTTGTTTTGAAAGGAAATATGCAACGTGCCTATCTTTTTAGAAAAGAAGAATATAAAGATGGTGATGTCATTCACATTGATTTGGCACAAGAAGTTTCTTTTCTAAATAAAGCTGCCATCAAAACTACTTTAAATACTATTCCTGAAAATTCGAAAGTCATTATCAATGCCTCTGATACCGTATACATCGCTCACGATGTATTGGATTTGATTAAAGAATTCAAAAAAATTAGAGCCAAAGAAGAAAATATAAAAGTTAAATTAGTTGGATTCAAAAAAGCTTATGATTTAGTGAATACAGGCGAAGAAGAAAAACACGTTTTTGTACAACATAAATAAAAAAAAAAATGAAAGCACATACATTAGAAACACAATCATCTTTAACTCCTTATAAAGCGTTACAGTTTTTAAAAGAAGGAAACAAGCGATTTATGAATAATCTAAAAGTAAACCGAAATCTTTTAGAACAAGTAAATGATACTAAAAATGGACAATGGCCTTTTGCCATTATTTTAAGTTGCATTGATTCGAGGACATCAGCGGAGTTGATATTTGACCAAGGTCTTGGCGATATTTTCAGCGTTAGAATTGCTGGAAATATAGTTAATGAAGACATCATGGGTAGTATGGAATTTGCCTGTAAAGTGGCAGGTTCTAAATTAGTAGTAGTACTTGGGCACAGCAAATGTGGCGCCATTAACGGAGCATGTAAAGATGTCAAAATGGGACATCTTACAGGATTGTTGGACAAAATTAAACCAGCTGTATATGAAGTGACTGCAAAGAGAAATGAAACTGAAGTAACGCCTGAATTTGTAGAAGAAGTGGCTCATTTTAATGTTATCCATACCATGAATGATATTTTGAAACGCAGTGATGTTTTAAAAGAAATGTTTAATAAGGGAGAAATCGGTTTTGTTGGCGGCTATTATGATGTTGAAACAGGTGAAGTTGCTTTTTTAAAAGAAATTCTCCATCAATAAATTTACATAGTTTAAATAAAGTCGCTTTAGGGCAACATTTTTTTATATGGTATCTAAATGGGTAGGAGATAATTTTTGAATTTAGTTGTGTTAAATACTTCATAATGAGTTAGGGGTAATATATTTTAACTTGTTACCATTATAGTTTAGGGGGAAGAATCTGCTATGAGATTGTTTCATTTTGTTTTGGTTGGTAGAAATTATTTCTATCATGTTTTGTTGGAGGGCTCAATGGTTTTAAAATCATTGAGCCCTTTTTTTGCAATAAAAATTATGAAATGTATAACATCAAACTGTTGGATAATGTTTAATTTTATAAAAAAATATATATGAAGAAATTTTTATTGACTTGCAGTGTGATGCTATTTTGGAGTTACCAATTTAATGCACAAACTAAAATGGTTACAACAACCTCAGAAAATAATACTAAAATGATTGTACAAACTACAAAAGAAACGATTTACCAGTTTAAGGTTACCGATTTATATGGGAAAATATTTGATTTTTCGAGCTTAAAAGGAAAGAAAATTTTAATTGTAAATACCGCTTCAGAATGTGGATTGACGCCTCAATACAAAGATTTAGAATCGATATATGAAAAATACAAAGACAAGAATTTTGTTATAGTAGGATTTCCAGCTAATAATTTTGGTGCTCAAGAACCTGGAAGTAATGAGCAAATAGCCAAATTTTGTGAAATGAATTATGGTGTAACTTTTCCAATGATGAGCAAGATATCTGTAAAAGGTGCGGACAAACATGAAGTATATCAATTTTTGACTCAAAAAAGTAAAAATGGTTTGCAAGACAGTGAAGTGGAATGGAATTTTCAGAAATATTTAATTAATGAAAACGGAGAATTGGTTAAAGTGCTATCACCAAGAGTATTGCCAACTGATACCGCAATTGTTGGGTGGATTAATGGGAATTAAATAGTAACAAAAAAAACCTGATGATTGCTCATCAGGTTCTACAGTTGACGGGTTAGTCGATTTGTAGAAATTATATTATTTCGATTCCGTTTTGTTCTAATATGGCTAGCAAATAGATACTTTGATTTGCGTCATATTTTTCAACACCACTTTGATACCATTTCTCAATAACATCAATTTGAATAGGAGTATAGCCATCTGCATTAATACTCATTCCAAGCATGCCTGCCAAGAGAAAATCTTCTAATACTTTATTGGTTACTATAAGTTGTGGAATGCCAAATTGAACATTTCCATTCATGCTTTCATAATTTAATCTTCCTTGATGAAAACCATCAATATAAGCTTCATTATTATCTATTGTTATTAACTTTGAATAGGGATCTAAACCTACTGAGTAACCTTCTAAGTAGTCTTGTCTGTATATAGGATTGAATATATCTTTCATAAAATAGTGTATGTGGTATTTAATAATTAATCCAAAGCTATCAACTATTTAATTACTATAATTTAAAAATCGTTTAACGGAAAAAAAACTCTTTAAATCACTTGTAGCAGTACGTTCGTCGATAAAATAAAATTAAATCTCTGATAAAATGCATGGTATTAATAATTAGTATCAACATTAAATTATATTCATTTTATGAAACGAAAAAACCCTAGTAAAACTAGGGTTTTGTAGTATTGGAAATTAAATTCCAGTAATAAGTTGTGACCTCGACTGGATTCAAACCAGTAACCTTCTGAGCCGTAATCAGATGCGCTATTCAGTTGCGCCACGAGGCCTTTTTGTGGGTGCAAATATAGGGATAAATGTGTAATATGCAAATGGTAAAATAACTAAAAAAACAATTAGTTATCTAAAGCTCTAGTAGTGACATAGTAGCGCCATCCAATTATTGCCATTTGCCATTTTTTAGCTTTAGCTAAATCCAAATGTTGTTTAGTAAAACTAGGTAATAGTAACTTATTGAGTTGAGCTAAAAGTTTATACATTTTGATTCGTTTGTGTAAATATAAAAAAAAGACCACTGAAAATAGTGGTCTTTTTTATTACGCCTTTTGTGTTTTTAAAGTTGACTTAGCTTTCTCTAATTCTTTCTTTGCCTTTTCCATTTCCTCCTTTGCTTTCTTCATTTCTTCTTTAGCGTTAAGCATTTCTTCTTTTGCATTATCGCTTTCTTTTTTCTCCTTGGATAAATTCTTAGGTTCATTAAAGGATTGCTGTGACATCATTTGGTCAATTTGCTCTTGCATTTTTTTCATTTGCTCTGCTATATCGCCATAACCGTTACTATTAAAGTCTGGAATTTCTGTTCTGCTATACAATTCTACTTTGTTATTATTTTTTATATCTTCTAATTCTTCTTTAGAAAAATCATCGCCACCTTCAACTACATTTCCGTTCTCAATTACTAGAGGTTTTTTACCTTCTTTTTTAATAATTACCTTGGAACTGTATTGTCTAAATGAGTTTCCGTTTGGGAATTCAAAATGATACTGTTGCCCCGGTAAATTGTCTTTATCATCATTAAACTGAAATCCTTGCATCATTTCATTTTGATTGAAACCATTTGCCCAGGCATTTCCAGACATAAAATCGGAATTACTAGGTTCACCAAATCCTACTTCATCATCTTGTTTGTAAAATTTAATAGTATTGATAGGTTTTTGGTTATTTAAGGACAAACTTCCATTGCTACCGTTTTTATCCAAGTAGTTGACTTTTATAGCGGTAATTTCTCCTTTGTCATTTCGCTTTACATCCGAATAAGAAATGGTTACTCCATGTTCACTTAATGCTTTAATATCATCATTCATTTCAGATTCTGGAGTGTTCTTGTTCCAAGTCATAATTATATTATCAATTGAATCTTTTTTAGGTATTGTAATTGATTTTTTGCCTTGGGCAAATGACATTGTAATAACTGTGAAGCATAAGATTGCATAAAACAATTTAT